>CAZLZY010000152.1:0-5984 GCA_964564075.1 uncultured Spirochaetales bacterium | reverse complement strand
CGATCATTCAGTCTGCGATCCAAGAATGTTATGCAGGAAAAGATGTATCTGAAGCTTTAGATGATGCAGCTGCACAAGTTAATGATCTTGTTACCGAATGGAATGAGTTAATCCAACTCTAGAATCTAATCCAACAGCCCTATACTGAAAGTATAGGGCTGTTTTACACGTGGAGTACACTATGAAACAGGCAGGTTTTTCATCCAAATACCTACCGTATCTACTACTTTTACCAACCTTCGCGGTCTTGGTAATATTCTTGTTCTATCCGGCATTGGAGACCTTCAGGCTGACCTTCTATAAAGTCCATCCCTATTCAGGGGCAGAGAAGTTCGCGGGTCTCTATAATCTGAAGAAGATCTTCACGAACCCTGATTACTTGAGTAGTTTCTGGACATCAGCGATCTTTGCTATATCAGTGATCGGTTTTGGTCTCGTGACATCACTCATGCTAGCTATATTACTGAATCAGAACGTCAAGGGATCCAAGATCTATCGATCTCTTCTCATATGGCCTTATGCTCTCTCGCCAGCTATAGCTGGAGCCCTCTTCAACTTCCTCTTCAATCCGGCAAATGGGATCATCGGTTATTTTACCGGTATAAGGACCTGGATGACCAACGGATCTACCGCACTCTTTGTGGTGATACTAGCAGCCGTTTGGAAGAATCTTGGTTACAATATCATCTTCTACCTCACAGCTCTCAGGAATATTCCCCGAGATGCATTAGAAGCTGCAGAACTTGATGGAGCAGGACCTGTACGCAGATTCTTCTCAATCACATTCGCATTTCTCTCCCCGATGACCTTCTTCCTCCTCATCATGAATACCACGTATGCATATTTTAGTGCTTTCGGTCTGATTGATGTCCTTACTGAAGGAGGACCAGCAGAAGCAACGAACGTTCTGATCTACCAGCTCTATAAAGACTTCTTCGTGAACTCACGAATCGGGTATGCAGCTGCAGAGAGTTTCATCCTCTTCATGATCGTAGTACTAATAACAGTCATACAGTTCCAGACCACTGAAAAGAAAGTCTACTACCAATAGGAGGGTAAGTTTATATGTTACGTTCAAAAAGAAAGACTGCAGTATTCCATATATTACTGATACTCTCGGTACTCATCGTATGTCTTCCTGTGTTATTGGCATTGATCATAAGTTCTCAGACAGAGACTGAAGTCCTTGCCTATCCTCCAAAATTGACCTTCTCGACGAATTGGGTCTCGAACTATACCATTGCTTGGCAGAGGATCAACTTAGGGCGGATGATGTTCAATTCAGCATTTATTGCCATTATGGTCACGATCGGGAAAGTGGTCATGAGCCTACTTGCAGCGTTTGCCTTCACTCATTTCAATTTTAAAGGGAAGCAGGTCCTATTCTTCTTAGTCATCGTTACTCTATTGCTCCCTGTCCCTGTACGAATCGTAGCTCTATTCGAAGTAGTTCGATCCTTTGGGTGGATCAATACCTATGCAGGTCTGATCATCCCATTCTGGGCTAGTGCAACAGGAACATTCCTGTTCATTCAACGTTTCAGAACAGTCCCTACAGAGCTCGTAGATGCGTCTAAGATGGATGGCTGTAGACCGATGCAATACTTCTTCAAAGTATTATTACCATTGACGAAGAGTACTATCGGAGCTCTTATCGTTATCGAGTTCATCTATATCTGGAATCAGTATCTATGGCCTCTCATGGCTACGAACACTGATGACATGAGAGTCGTTCAGATTGGTATCAAGATGCTGATGAACGCAGAATCATCTAATAACTGGGGAGTCATCATGGCAGGAGTCATCATGACCATGATACCGCCTCTTCTCGTATTCTTCATCCTTCAAGATAGCTTCATGAAGGGCTTTGCACTTCAAAGTGAGAAATAGAGGTATTTCGTATGTGTGATTCTCAAGCAATAGGAAAAGCATTTGGAAAGGTGATCTTGATCGGAGATCAATTCGTCATTCAAGGAGTCCCTGCAGTACTAGCAGCCTTACCATTCGAAACGATTTGTAAGGTCACCAATGATCCTACCGGGAGTCCCGGATGGTCTATGAATGATCTTCGTGTCGAGGTTCCAGGATATAAAGTGGCAAAGCTCTCTGATCAGAAAGAGTCCATGGATACCATGACTCGTGAGATGGGCTTATCAGAATATTCGCTAACGATCGAACTCACTGGGGATCTTCTGGCAGGTAGTGGAGTAGGAGCAAGTGCTGCGAACTGTGTATCATATGCTAGAGCTTGCAGCAAACTCTTCGATCTTGATTATGATGATGCGACTGTCAATTATTTTGCCTGGCGAGGTGAATTCGGCTATCATGGGCTCCCTTCAGGACTCGATAATACCGTATCCACGTTCGGAGGGACTATCCTCTATGAACTCCATGATGATAAGAAGTCATTTGAGACCTTAAGATTAAGAAGGCCTATAGAGGTAGTCATGGGCAATAGTGGAGTGACTGCTGATACTTCTAAGCTGAAAGGCTTTCTTGAGGCACAAAGAGATGACAACTTTGAGCTGTTCACAGGTAGACTAGAGTCGGTAAGATCACAAGTCTATGCTTTGAAAGACGCATTAGAAGCTGATGATCTGATGACTGTCGGCAAGATCATGAGTGAGAATCATAAGATTCTGATAGATATGGGGCTTTCTCATCCTAGATTGATCGAACTGTGTGATCTTGCCTGTTCGCTTGGAGCATATGGAGCAAAGGTGACAGGTGGAGGTCGTGGAGGATATATGGTAGCACTCACTCCAGGTAAAGAACTACAGGATAAAGTAGCTAGTGCTTTTGAAGAACAGGGCATCTCAACGATCAAAGGATTGATTCGTTAAGATATCCTATTTTTACATATCAACTATTGCTGGTTATATACTTCCATTTGAACTGATCCCGGTAACCGATGTGATATCGGCTCTGGGGATCGCTTTGAGAATCACATTCTTATGGGTATTTCTTACTGTCTATCGATTAGTCTCGGGTCTTTTCATAGGCTTCTATCATCCATGGGGGTCTTTCTACCGTAAAGAGATGGGCCTTCAGACAAGCATTCCCTTCATGATCTTCATGAACTGCCTCTCCTGATCCTCTCCTGGTTCTAAAGATTCCAATACCCCTATGAAGGAGTTATACACTAGGCGAGTCTGAACTTCAGGACTCAGACCCTTCGATGAAGGTTCTATAAATAGTGAGAGGAAGACCTTTAGGAACTGTCTATGGAGATCACTCATCTCAGGGTAGGTCTCCCAACCTTCATGATGTATGATCTTAAGGGTCACCCCATACTCATTCCAAAGATCGTAACATAATTTGAATGCCGTATCTCTTGAGCTTCCATACAGTTCAACAAACTCTAGGATTCTGGTATTTGCCGTGATCATGATCTGTTCTATGAGAGTCTGATACAATGAGCATTTATCATGGAAATGGTTATAAAGAGTTCTTCTTGCTACTTGTGCCTCTTCTGCAATCTGCTCGAAACTGACTTCAGGGTACCCTTTCTCTGCGAATAGAGCGGCTGCTGCCTGGAGTATCCTGTCATGTCTCTGAGCTTTAACACTGTTGGGTTTCCTGCTTTCACTTGCCATATGAGATGAATTATAGTATATTATCTCCTGAAGTGCAATTGCACAGTCATGTGCAATAAGTGGAGTGATCATGAAAGCCTTACATTCGTTGAAGATATATTTGACCGATATGAAGAACCTGTTAGCACATGCAGCTATTGGAGTAGGCATACTACTTGCAGCCTATTTCATGCCGGTATCAGCACCTCTACGTATTGGGATCCTTATCCTAGTAGTGACGGGGAATATCATCAGAATGAGACTAGCTAAGAAAAAGAGTACAGATATGCGTTCAGAAGGAGATAATATATGAGTGAGACGATGTTAATGATCATGGAGGTCTCTTTCGATATCCTCTATCTAATCATCATATGGGCTATGGTCGCGATCATGTTCAACAGAAGAAAAGATAACCCTACACCTGAATCCTCTCTCTGGCTAGCAGGATTCTTCCTACTTGCTTTCGGTGATACCGGACATGTCGGGTTCAGAGTCGCTGCATATGCTCTAGGCGATATATCATCCGCTATCTCCATCGGATCTTCAGATTTCATATTAGTCGGTATCGGTGCCGCTTTAACAGCCTATACGATAACGATCCTCTATATGTTAATGATGCATGGATGGGCACTACGCAACTCAGAGAAGAAAGGCATTGCTTACAAGTTAGTGATGCTCTTAGGTATCGCTCGCTTGATCATCATGCTCTTCCCCGGTAATGCCTGGAACAGTATGGCAACCCCCTATAGCTGGTCACTGCTGAGAAACGCACCTCTGACTATCATGGGGATCATCATCGCAGTATCTTTTCTTAAATCAGGGAAGGCTCGATCAGATAAGTTCCAGAAGAGATTAGCCTGGTGTATCTTCATATCATTCGGCTTCTATCTCCCAGTCATACTCTTCGTGAGGTTCATTCCGTTGCTAGGGATGCTGATGATGCCAAAGACTGTAGCATATCTTTTTATGGCAGGGTATGCCCTCAAAGAGTTCTTCCCTAAGAAGCGATAGTACTCTTTCTCTTAAGGCTCAGCTTCCCAGTCATGAGGATCTAATCGATCATCTCACCATTCGATCTGATATTCTCCTCCATCGCACTCCCGATCCCTTCTACCGCATTTGCTAGCTTCTTTCCAAAATCTTCAAACATACAAACCCCTTATGTAGCAATTATTCTCATAGTAGACCTCTTTTTCAGAGTTTTCACTATCATTTATATGTATTCATCATCTCATAGGTTTTTAAGATATAAAAAAATCCCTCATAATATGTCACTTGCCTCTTGCTATCGCCCATAATACTGGGGCACACGGGCAAATAGCTCTGGTTGTCTTATGAGAACTTAGGGATTACTTTCCCCTTGAGTGAAAGCAAGAAAGTAGAGCAACCCTGCTTATACTTCTCTATTGATACGAGAAGCTATTTCTTCTATGGCGGGAAATACCTGTTTTCTAAGGAGACAATCAAGAGATACTGTCAGGCTGTTGTTGTTGAGAGAAATGGGAAAGTACTCCTTTACATACTACAAGAACTCTCAGAGAACGAACTATTGCTCATGGGAGGCCCCACTGCAAATGAATACCAAGAAGATATGATAAGGATCATCCATCATGTTACCATGGCTTCATATCTATATCGCCCTTACTATTAAAGCATGTAGAACATTTAAATAATTTGGAGAAAAAGGATGAAACGATGTATATTATTATTAGGAATGATCCTAATTATAGCATCATTAGTAACAGGATGTGACCTGTTATCTTCTCTTTTCGGTGGAGATGAAGATGACCATCAGTTAGGGATGTTTGACCATTATTATGGGATGGTCGAAGCACATGAGACATTATATCTTTCATATTTTCCCGGTGAGGTTACTTCTGTTGCCAAAGGTACTCCCATAAATCCTGAAGGGTTTTCTACAACACACGTATCACCTCATGGGCTCGCATATGGAGGAGGAAGTGACTCTACTTCGAATATCTGGGTCTGTGATCTTAATGAGCAAACGATTGAATCCTATACAGGAGGAGTTCTGGACTCAAGCACATCAGTCGGAACTGAACCAGTGAACATGATATTCCTTCCAGCTGAGATCAATAGAGATCTTTCAGGATTCCCAAGAAGGATCCTTGTAGCTGACAGGAATGAGAACGCTCTATACGTCCTTCCTTTCGAAAGTGATGGGACAACACTCTCATCTTCAGATACCTATACTCTGATCGATCTTTCAACCTATATGGATATGTTCTATGATGATGGCGGTCTCGTCTATATTGTCAGTGATGAGTTCTTCGGTTTTCTGACTATCGATATGTATGATTCAGATCCCCAAAACACACTGACCTCATATACGTTTTCTGGCACTCCTGACATAACTGAAACCATTAATGACTATACTGACATGGGCGG
>CAZLZY010000151.1:977-6042 GCA_964564075.1 uncultured Spirochaetales bacterium | reverse complement strand
TCTCAGCGATCATATCGATGATCTGCTCAGTTGCGAAATTGACTTGTGGGGAACCAAAACCTCTCATGGCTCCGGTAAATAGGTTATTGGTAGCAACTCCATATACATCTGCATGAACATTTTCAACAGAGTAGGGGCCACAACACTGTGCTGTGGATCTCCAGGTTACCCAAGGAGTGACTGAAAGATATGCTCCAGAGTCTGCATACATCTCGGTCTTCACTGCTTTGATCTGACCTTCACTAGTCACACCGACTTTGTAGTGTAACTTATAAGGATGTCGTTTATAAGACTCTCTGATAGACCATTCACGTGTATAGGTCATCTTCACTGGTCGTCTAAGGAGACGAGCTCCTAATGCTGCTCTCGCACATACGATAGCTGCGGTATCATCTTTTCCACCGAAACCACCGCCGACTGCGATCGTATAGACCTCTATATTTGATAGGGGTTCTCCAAGAAGAGCCCCGGTAAAACGTCGAGTACTGAAAGGATGCTGCATAGATCCATAGATCTCGATCACCCCATCGGATCTAGGAACACAGATCGCTGATTCAGGTTCCATATAGCCCTGTTCGATCATCTGAGTGGTGAAATCCTCTTCGATGACAAGTTCACACCCCTCAAAGATAGGGTCAGGATTTCCATGACGCATCCTATGATGCACGACCATATTCGAATCACCATAACTTGGGACCGTTCTGGCATAGGGCGATAATGCCTCATCCATGGTAAGAACTGGTTTTATAGGATCTGCTGTGATCTCTACAAGAGCTGCTGCTTCAAGAGCTATCTCTCGCGTCTGTGCGACTGCAAGAGCTATGACATCACCCCATGAACGAATCGTATCGGTGATGAGCATAGGATAATCTTGCTCTATCTGCCCGTAGGTGGTAGTCCCCGGTACATCTTTTGCGGTAATAATTCGAACACAACCCGGTAGTGCCTCTGCTTTAGAGCTGTCGATCACGACATGCTTCGCAGCTACATGATCAGCATAGACTGGGACCATATGAAGTGTCCCTGCAAATGAGATATCATCTGCATAGGTTGCTCGACCGGTAACTTTTGCATAGCCATCATTTCTAAATGTTTTTCCTTCTGCCATATACTCCCTCATTATTTGCAATATTTTATAATAGAATCGGGTAAAACACAATTGCCATCTAGTAGTGTTAAGGATAAACGAGCTATGGGGTAGAAAGAATCATTGATAATGGTCAAAGGTGAGTTTATAGCATGCGTGAACTCTCCTCTAATATTATTTATAAGATAGAATTGGTACATAGGAAAACACCTATAAGATGAATTTTCCTATCAATTTGTAAAAGAAAAATAATTATCTATTGCAACATAACGAAACAAAAAACTATGGGAATTTAGCTTTATGTGATAAAATCTACTAAAACAATCATATTTTGGAGGCTTTTATGAGTAAACACGCTTCAATGGAAGAGGCTCGAGCTGAATTAATTTTCGAGCTTGAGGATCGACCACCGTTCGGGCAGGCACTTGTTGCTGCATTACAGCACTTGGCTGCTATCTTTATTGGAATCATCACCCCTGCAATCGTAATCGCAGGTGCATTGGGTCTTGATGCAAGTATGAAAAGTTATCTAATTTCCATGTCTCTATTGGTTTCAGGTATTGCGACATTCATCCAGGTCAAGAAGATCGGGCCGATTGGTTCAGGACTACTCTCTATTCAGGGAACTAGTTTTACCTTCTTAGCAACGATCATCGGAATTGGATTCTATATCAAGGGTACCGGTGGTACACAGGAACAGATGATGGCAGCGATCTTTGGAACAGTATTTGTCTGTTCTATAGTTGAGATCATATTCAGCCGATTCATCCCATTCTTGAAAAAGATCATAACCCCACTTGTCAGTGGTGTCGTCGTTCTTTTGATCGGGTTCAACCTTATCAAAGTCGGTATCACCGACGTTGGTGGTGGTGCTTGGTTACTCGCAAACAAACCAGAGTTCTTTGGCTCATGGGACAACCTGATGCTTGCGGCTATCGTTCTCATATCTATTGTCGTTTTCAATAGATCAAAGAACAAATGGCTGAGAATGGGATCGATCTTCATCGGTATGATGATCGGTTACATCGTAGCTGCTGCTCTTGGTAAAGTTAACTTCGGTGCTATGGGAGATCTCGGATTAATCACAGCACCTATCCCATTCAAATATGGATTTGCTATTGCATGGCCCTATGTTATCCCAATGTGTCTTCTCTATCTGATCACTACAGTAGAGACCATGGGTGACCTTACTGCTACCAGTATGATCTCAGCACAGCCTGTAGAGGGTGAATTATACCTGAAACGAATCTCCGGTGGTGTACTTGGTGATGGAATCAACTCTGCTATAGCAGGTATGTTCAACAGTTTCCCTAACACTACATTCAGCCAGAACAACGGTGTAATCCAGATGACTGGTGTTGCCAGCCGATACATAGGGATGTTCATCGCAGCAATCCTTGCTATCATCGGCTTGTTCCCAATCGTTGGTGGAATATTCAGTGTCATCCCTAATCCAGTAATCGGTGGAGCTATGGTCGTAATGGCTGGAACTATCGCTGCAAGTGGTATCAGGATCATCGCAACAAGTACTATCGACAGACGTGGTGTCTTAATCATCGCGATCAGTCTTGGTCTTGGATTCGGTGTTGTCCTTGTCCCTGCAGTCATCGGTAACTTTACTCCATTCTTCAAGAGTATGTTCAGCAGCCCGATCTCTACTGGTGGTCTGACAGCAATCTTCTTGAATATCGTGCTTCCTCGTGAACTGAAAACGAGAAAGATCCCTAAAGATCCTGCAAAGGATGTTATGGGACAGGAAGAGATCTAAGATCTTTCTGATTATTTAGATACTTTAACAGGCTCCTGCATCGCAGGAGCCTGTTTTGGGTAGTAGGTCATCAACGGTGATCACAGGTCTTCTAGAATAGTCCCATCAAGTAGTTGCCTCATATGGGTCATCACATACTGAAGAGGAAGGACTGTGATATTGTCATAGTATTCCACGGTATTCCCAAGATTGATAAGGTACAGATCTGATTGGGGATAATCTTGAGCAAAAGTCTTCAGACCCGTAAGATCCTTATTCCTTACTCGAGTACCATGTTTTATCTCAAAAGCTTTTAAACCATTCTCTCCATAGATGATGAAATCAACTTCAATACCCGTTTGAGATCTCCAGAAGAATATCTGATAATCAAAACGAAAGTAATCATTGATAGCTCTAAGATCTTGAAGGAAAAGCCCTTCAACGGCGGCACCGGAGACTTCAGCATAGGTATCAAGCGGACCACGAGGTCTTAAGATCTGATAGATGCCTGTATCAAAGAAGTAGAATTTCGGTTTGCTAGACATCTTTCGTTTAGCACGTTTTGTAAAGACTGGAATCTGTATACCAATAAGTAAGTCATCAAGTATTGAGAAGTAGTTATCCACAACTTTACGGTGGATACCTGTTTCTCGTGCTATCTCAGAATAGTTGATCACTGATCCATGAGAAAAACTAGCGATCTCTAAGAAACGAGTGAATGCTCCAATATTTCTTGTCAGCCCCTCCTGCAAGACCTCTTCTTTGATATAAGTTGAAACATATGAACGAAGATATGCTTTTTTATCTTCTTCAGAGAATATCGAGGGAAGCTGCCCATAGCGGATAGAGTCTTCTAGACTGAAGGAAGTTTTTAATTCGAGAGCTGTTAGGGGGTACATCCGAGTAGTAAGAGCTCTCCCGGCCAAGAGGTTGGTTCCCGCTTTCCTGAGAGTTCTTGCACTAGACCCAGTAAGTAAAAATGAGATCTTTCGTGATTCGATAAGGCGATGAACTTCATTGAGTAATTCTGGGACTCTTTGGATCTCATCGATCACTACCACCCCTTCATAATCTGGGGGGATGATATTCTCAAGATAAGAAGGATTTGCTGAAAACCTTAAAAATGTCTCAGTATGAAGTAGGTCGATATATACAGAGGCTCCTATCTGTTCTTTGAGCCATGTGGTTTTACCCGTACCTCGAGGACCAAAGATAAATGAGCTCTTATTTGCTTGTATTGAGAATAGTCTTTTAAACATATAGATAGGGTAGATCTAAAATATGGAGTTGTCAACTCCATATTTTTATATAATTTGGAGTTTACAACTCCATGTATCACATTATCTATAGGATAGTCCCAGGTCGTATCTTCAATGCATTGAGTGCTCCACACTCCTGACCTTTATGAACAGCCTCTCCGATAGTCCCTCCCTTGAGGATGATCGATATCATACCGGAGGTGAAGGCATCACCTGAGCCGATAGTGTTCAAGGGGACTATGCGTTTCACTGGAGATTGCCTGACCTCCTCGTTCTCGACGAAGAGGGTAGGTAACGCTCCATGGGTCAAAACACAGGTAGAGCCGAACTCATGATATATATCTAGCATCTTCTCCTTGATCTGTGAGGTGACTTGCTGGTCATCTTCATGTTCTTTTACACTAAGGCCTGGAAGGAACGTAGAGGCGAACTCTGTGAAGTTCGGGTTGATATAATCTGGGTTGTACTGCATACAATCTAGGAGTGTCTTTCCTCTGATATCAAGGACGACACACTTACCGGCATCTTTTGCCTCTTTCACCATCTGAGGATAGATATCATCGGAGTACCCGGGAGCGATCGATCCTGCGATAGTAACGACTTCTACCTCTTGTAGAAGTTCCCTGAACTTCTCGAAGACCTTCGCTTCGGCATCCTCAGCTACAGCTGGAGCCTCTTCGACGATCTCCGTCGTCGTATGAGCTGCACTGTTAATGATGGAGTAGCAGGTTCTGACCGTCGTTGCTGTATCTATGGCTGCAATAGGGATATGAGCTTTTGCGTTCATATCAAGATACTGCTGCCCATACTCGCCACCCGCATGGGTGAGGTGGATCGCAGAGATCCCCAGTTGCGTCAGGATCCTTGCAGTATTGAGTCCTTTACCGGCAACATCATAATAGTACTCAGTACTTCTATTGACCTCATTCTCCCACAACTGGGGGATGATGAAAGTTCGTTGGAATGTTGGAT
>CAZLZY010000151.1:0-967 GCA_964564075.1 uncultured Spirochaetales bacterium | reverse complement strand
AATAATACTAAATACCACATTCTCCAAAAACACTGGAATTAAGAAATTTCCTATTAATATATGATTAAGACAGATTGCTAAGACAGTGTACATTCGATACTCCTCATGACCTGATGATGCTATCTATCGTATCATAAGGAGTATCTGTTGTCAGGTCTCTTCTCTTATTCGTCTACGGTAAGATCAAGAGTTATATGAGAATCTTCTAGGACAAGTTGTCTCAGGATGACACCAGCTTGTCTGAACATCCTCTTCGAAGCTCGTACGATATCAGTATCAGCATATTTATCAGAAAGATAGACGACCTCTCTGATCCCTGACTGGATGATAGCTTTAGCGCATTCATTACAGGGAAAGAGGGCTACGTAGATAGAGCACCCATGAAGATCTCGAGAGATGCTATTCAAGATCGCATTGAGCTCTGCATGGCAGACGTAGGGGTATTTAGTCTCGAGGAAGTCTCCTTCTCGATCCCAAGGGAGATCAGCGTCATCACAACCGATAGGGAAGCCGTTGTACCCGGTACCGACGATCTTCTTGTGCATATTCACGATACAAGCTCCGACTTGTGTAGAAGGGTCCTTAGATCGTTTTGATGAGAGTATTGCTACCCCCATGAAATATTCATCCCACCCAATATAATCTGTTCTCTTTGATATCGCCATGACTGCCTCCTGTGATGTTTCAAAAGGATAGCATGTGTATCCTCATGAAGACAATAAAATTATAATGATCATGTAAGAGAATAGTATTAATCTCATCGTAATAAACGAATTCCAAGCCGTTCATTTTAAGATACTCTTTAACCCTACGATTATTCAAAATAGTGATACATAGTTATTTGATCTACTCATGCCTACTGAGAAAGCTTGGTAAAGCTGGGGGAACCTCTCTATGTACAGAATGCTAAGATCCAACTTTCACCTATATGATCCCATGACTTTTCATCTGTCTCCATAAAGTGGAT
>CAZLZY010000150.1:0-6090 GCA_964564075.1 uncultured Spirochaetales bacterium | reverse complement strand
TTGCCCCGTTATATACTTCTCGAGGAGAACAAAGAATCTCTTAGTGGTTCTCCCTTCTCATTTTCTATCTCGAGTTCTTCGATGGATCCTTTCCACCGAAGCTTCGTCATGCCTAACATATTACCAGCTCCGTCTTACATACTATTCTTTCATTCAAATCTCTTATATCTCAGAAAATATACTGCTCATCTGCCCTACTTTCTGGTGTTATCTTGTGGTTTTACACCTAGGGAATGCTTCATTTTCCTGGATTTTCTTTTGCGACATTTTCCTTATCGGTTGACAGTTGAATAGAAAAACTATTAAGAGTATGTTCGAATCTTATATTTATGATATAGTACAATAAACTGTAGTAATCATTTGTAATATATGGAGAAATCGTGTTTTTAAAGAGTATAGAACTTTTCGGATTCAAATCCTTCGCTGACAAGAGTAAACTTGAATTTTCCAATGGTATCACCGCTTTGCTCGGTCCGAATGGTTGTGGAAAATCTAATATAGTAGATAGTATCAAATGGGTCCTTGGAGAACAGTCTATGAAGACTCTTCGAGCTGGAAAGCTAGAGGATGTCATATTTAATGGTACTGAATCGAGGAAGAAACTCAATATTGCGGAGGTGAATCTTATCATCTCCAATGAGGCTGGATATCTTCCTCTTGATGTTTCTGAGATCTCAATAAAGCGTAGAGTATTCAGATCTGGTGAGAGTGAATATTTTATAAATAACACACATGTACGACTCAGAGAGATAAAAGAGCTCTTTTATGATACAGGAATAGGGAAGAGCGCTTACTCGATCTTAGAACAGGGTAAGATAGACCAGATCCTTTCACAACGACCTGAAGATAGAAGATATATTTTTGAAGAGGCTGCCGGGATAACGAGATACAAGCAGAAGGGTCAGGAAGCTGAGAAGAAGCTTGTAAAGACTGATGAGAATGTCAAGCAGGTTGAGGGAATCCTCAAAGAGGTTAAGCATACTTATGACACTCGTAAAGTTCAGGCAAAAAGAGCACAGAAGTATAAAGAACTAAAAGAGAAGATATTCACATTAGAAGTAGACCTTCAACTTGCTAAAGTGCATGAGTTGAACTCTAAGAAAAAGAAGAAGATCGAATATCTTCATACCTCTGTCGAAGAATTTCAAAATCTTCAAAATGATATTTCCAAGATCAACACTAGTCTTGAAAAGATCATGGATAGAGTGAACGAACAGTCAAATAAGCGTATCGAAATTCAGAATAGACTTCACAGGATAGATGAGAGTAAGAATAGTAAGAAGAACCAGATAGATATCTATCTAGATAGGATTGAGGATTTTACTAAGAATATCTCAGACCTTACGAGTAGATGTGATCAGATGACTCAAAGGATCAATCGTGATTCAGAGGATATTGAAGAACGGGTAAAGAAAAGATTCACTATACAGGATGAACTGGATAAGATAGAAATCGATATTGAGACCTTCATCGATACGATTGAGACAGCTGAGGAACGTATCTCCTCTAATGCAAGAGAGGTAGAGACTACCGATGAGCGAATAAAGACCTTAGATCGTACTCAGTTGCATCTCAGACGTGATCTTCAGGAGATCACAGAACATATCGTCAAAGAGTTTGATACAAGACTCAATGAGTCCGGTTATTCTCATCACCGAAGAAATGCGATCGAAGAGCAGATCCATGACAAGCTGAACAGGATAAAGATCAACGTTCAAGGAAGACTCGATATACTTGATGATGTTCATAACCTCGGAACAACAAAGAAGAACTATGATGAAGCTCTTTTCATAAAGACCTCAGATGATATTAGACAGTTCTATAAGCATATTGAAGAGCTTCAGGAGCTCTATCAGAGTTATACCCAGGAGATACCCTCTTTCATCGATGAGTTCCTCTCTCCTGCTGGTGTTCTTACTAAGAAGAGGATGATTGATGAACATATCGAACAGAACTATATAGAAGTTGAGGAGAAGAAGGAGCGAATAGATCTTCTTTCTTCTGAGAATACCTCACTATTGAAGAAACTTCAAAATTATCGAGAGACTCTAGAGCATCTTCGACTTACTGAAGTCGAATTGAAAGGTAATCTTAAACGAGTCGAAGATCTGTTACAGAATCTCTATCGATCTTTGAGTGAACAGAAGATCGCAAGAGATGATTCGTTAAAGGATCTAGAGATCTCAAAAGTCAGATTACAAGAGACAAAAGCTAAGATAGCTGAACTTGAGAAAGATTCAGAAGAGATCGGGGTTGAGGTTGAAGATCTTACCGATCATTTACAGCTACTCAAAGCGGAAATAGAAGAGCTTCAAGAGGGGATTAAGAGCGAAAGGAAGAACCTATCTCTCAAACAGGAACTTCTCACGAACGTATCTCAGAGGATCGAGCGTACCAAAGCAGAGGTCGATGCTCTTGTCAGTGAGATGGCATTCATTTATTCAGCCTTCGAAGAGAACTATTCCAAGAGTCTTTCTGAGTTCGATGAGAGGATCTATGATATACGTGATGGTGAACAAGCCTATAGAAGTCGTCTCAAAGTTCTGAAGCAGGAGATGATCGGACTCGGGTATATCAACCATATGGCAACTGAAGAGTTTGAAGAGGTTCGAGAACGATATGAGTTCCTTCGAAAGCAATTGATGGATCTTGAGCAGGCTAAGAATGACCTCCTGACGATAACTAAAGAGATAAAAACTCGTTCTGAAGAGATGTTTGAAGAGAGTTATCATAAGATCAAGAAGAATTTTCACCTGATGTTCAGACGCCTGTTCGGAGGTGGTCGAGCAGAACTTCGTCTTGTTGATCCTGATGATATCCTTAACAGCGGAATCGATATCCTAGCACAGCCACCAGGAAAGAAACTTGAAAAGATAACTCTTCTTTCTGGTGGAGAAAGGTCTATGACGGCAGTTGCATTACTCTTTGCAACATATCTAGTTAAGCCGTCTCCTTTTTGTATTTTAGATGAGATTGATGCTGCATTGGATGATGCTAATATAAGTTATTTTCTTGATGTTCTGCTTGAGTTCAGTGAGAATTCTCAGTTCATCATCATCACTCATAATAAGAAGACTGTACTCGGGTCTTCAACTCTGTTAGGTGTTACTATGCAGGAACCAGGAGTATCTAAGGTCATCACATACCGTATAGGTGATGATCCTGATAATGAAACTATTTATGATAATGGTTGACAATGACTCGATTAATGCGGTATAAAACCTTACGTTAAAGTAGGAAAGATATGCTTGAAAAGATTTCAGATAAATTCTCAGATATTGTAAGACAATTTTCCGGTAAAGGGACTATTACAGATAAGAACATCCAAGAAGCGGTAGAGGAAATCAAGATAGCTCTACTTGAAGCGGATGTGAATCTTCGTGTTGTAAGAAGGTTTGTCAATAAGACTATCGAAGAGGCTAAAGGTGAGGCTGTATTAAAAGCAGTCAATCCAGGACAGCAATTCATAAAGATAGTTCATGATAGATTGGTTCAATTACTTGGTGATGAAAGAAAAGAACTAAACTTGAAGGGGCCTGATACACAATCAGTCATCCTGATGATGGGTTTGCAAGGGTCTGGTAAGACGACTACTGCAGCCAAACTTGCTTATAAGTTGAAGAAAGAGGGTCGAAGACCTCTACTTATTGCAGCTGACCTTGTAAGGCCTGCTGCAATCAAACAGCTTCAGATTCTTGGAGAGAGTATTGATGTCCCTGTATATGCAGAAGAGATCAAGAATCCCGTCAAGGTCGTTAAACATGGACTTAAACTTGCTAAGAAAGAGCAGTATAATACGGTAATCATAGATACTTCTGGACGAATGCATCTGGATGAACAGATGATGAAAGAGATCCAAGATATCTATAAGGCTGCTAGCCCTGATGAGACACTCTTCGTAGCTGATTCTATGACTGGGCAGAATGCAGTCACGATCGCTAAGGAGTTCGACGATAAGGTCGGTATCTCTGGGGTGATCTTGACGAAGTTCGATTCAGATGCTAGAGGTGGAGCAGCGCTTTCGATTAGAAGCGTTACTGGTAAGCCTATAAAGTATATCGGGGTTGGTGAGAAAGTAGAGGATCTTGATCCTTTTTATCCAGAACGAATTGCTACGAGAATTCTGGGGATGGGTGATGTAATATCACTTGTAGAGAAGGCTCAAGAGACTATTGATGTTCAAGAAGCAGAGAAATTGCAAAAAAAGATGTCTTCTGCGACATTTAATTTGCAAGACTACCTTGAACAAATACAGAGAATGAATAAAATGGGACCGTTGGAATCTATTGTTGAAATGATTCCTGGTGCAAAAGGCACCATCAGTGAAGATGATATCAACAAGAAAGAACTTGGACGGGAACAAGCGATTATTCAGTCAATGACCTATGATGAGAGGAATAACCACCGTATCGTCGGACCGTCTAGAAGGAAACGAATCGCAAAAGGTAGTGGAACAGCTGTTTACGATGTGAACAGAATGTTGAAGAAATTTGATAAGATGCGACTGATGATGAAGAAAGTCACAAAGAATAAGAAATATCAAGCACAGATGCTAAAACAGATGGGCATGTAATATTCGCGAAGAAGCAGGAGGAGACGTTGTGAGCGTAAAAATGAGATTGAAGCGATTTGGTACAAAGAAACGACCATACTATCGAATTGTTGTTATGGATGCACGGGAGCCAAGAGATGGCCGAACACTTGATGAGGTAGGTCTCTACCACCCAATCGAGAAAGAAGGGAATCAGGTTAAGATCGATGAAGAGAAAGTAAAAGGATGGCTCGTAAAGGGTGTCCAACCTACTGATACTGTTAAGAAGATCTTAAATAAAAACAACATCAACATTATTAGAACAGTAGCCGACAGTCAGGAGTAATGATCATGGAAAAGGATCTTGTAGAGTATATTGCAAAATCCCTTGTAGATGATCCAGATAATGTATCTGTAAACATGATTGACGGCGAAAAATCCACGATCCTTGAATTGAGGGTTGCACAAGACGATATCGGAAAAGTTATCGGAAAGCATGGTCGTATAGCTAAAGCTGTACGGACTATCTTGAGTGCATCCGCAACTAAGAGTGGAAAACGAGTTGTGTTGGAGATATTGGATTAATCAGAACTATGGATAAAATTGCAACTGGTTTAATCAGGACAACTCATGGGATTCGCGGTTATTTGAAGGTAAAGATCTTTTCTGGTGATGCAGATAATTTCCTTGAACATACAAAACTCTTGTTGAAGAAGAATTCACAAGAGAAGTTGTATACTATTGAAGAATCTTTTCTTCATGGCGATTCGGTACTGATAAAACTATCTGGTATCGATACTCCTGAAGCAGGGAAACTCCTCAATGGATGGGAGATCTGGATCTCGAGGGATGAAGCTTCTCCTTTAGATGACGATGAGTATTATCAAGCGGATCTTCACGGTTGCTCCGTGTTGTTTGAAGGAAGTGTGATCGGTAAAGTCCTATCCCTTGTGGAAGGGGCTCAATCTGACCTACTTGAGATCGAGAAGACTGTTGATGAAGCGAGATGTTATGTTCCCTTCATGAATGAGTTTGTAAGCGAAGTAGATATTAAGAACAAGACTATCGAACTTCGTAATGTTTGGATACTCGGATGAAGATTGAAGTCTTGACATTGTTTCCTGAAATAATTCATGGCTTCTTTCAAGATTCTATCATGGCAAAGAGCGTCGAGAAGGGGATCATCTCGTACAATACTGTACAGATAAGAGATTTTGCCCATGACAGGCACAGGACTTGTGATGATGCACCTTATGGCGGTGGAGCAGGGATGGTTCTTAAACCAGAACCGCTCGGTGAAGCGTTAGAGTCCATCGGTGCTAAGAATAAGAGAGTCGTCTTCCCAAGTCCCTCAGGTAAACGCCTGACTCAGGCGTATGCAGAGGAACTATCAAAAGTGGATGAACTCGTGTTCATCTGTGGCAGGTATGAAGGTATTGACCAAAGAATCATAGACCTGTATGTTGACGATGAAATTTGTATCGGTGATTATGTCATCTCTTCAGGTGAGGTGGCATCTTTGGTGGTCATAGATGCAGTGTATCGATTAGTTGATGGTG
>CAZLZY010000149.1:0-6145 GCA_964564075.1 uncultured Spirochaetales bacterium | reverse complement strand
ATTCTCATCAGTTGGTGAATATAGTGATGATCATAACACAGACTATTACCTTGATCATGAGGATGATCCTCTCTCAGATACAGTCTCACCTACCTATACGATAGGCACAGTACTGCATATACTCTAAAAGTATTGGAGAACTATGGGAAATATACCACAAAGGATCAAAGAACTTGATCCTTATGTTGCACAAAGAATAGCTGCTGGCGAAGTGATAGATCGCCCGCAAGCTATCATCCGAGAACTACTCGACAACTCAATCGATGCTGGTTCCACTACCATCGATGTCTACCTCGAACAAGGAGGTATCTCATCGATCAAGGTGATAGATGATGGAATGGGCATGAGTCGAGAAGATATCTCGATCTGTTATAGATCCCATACGACTTCTAAGATCTCCACGATAGATGATCTCTATGCAATCAGGACCCTTGGGTTCCGGGGAGAAGCCCTCTCTAGTATTGCGGCCTGTTCAAAACTCAAGATAATAAGTTCCTTTGATGAGGAACCTACCTATACTGTCTCGATCCTTGATGGGATCGCAGAAGGCCCCTATGAAGCAGGACATGCAAAAGGAACCACTATTGAGATCCGTGATCTTTTCTACTCGATCCCTGGACGGAAAAAGTTTTTAAAGAGTCCTCAAGCAGAAGCTGCAGCATGTAAGAAGATGTTCATAGAGAAGGCTCTCATGTATCCAGAGATTCAGTTCAGATTATTCAGTAATGGTAAATTGAGCCTCTTCTTGCCTAAGAGTCAACAAGTAGGGAGGATCATCGATGCTTATCCTGCAAGAAAATTCGACCCAGTATTTCTTCATACCGTAGAAGAGAGTGCTGGTGATTTTTCGTTACGACTCATCTGCACAGATCCTTCACTTTACAGGACTGATAGGAGCTATATTCAGATCTATGTGAATAACAGGCGAATCGATGATTATGCTTTAGTTCAGGCTGTCCAGTATGGATATACCGATTATCTTCCAGGTGGATGTTTTCCCTACTGCTTCGTCTCTATCACGATAGACCCGGAACTTGTTGATTTCAATATACATCCGGCAAAAAAAGAGGTAAAACTCCGAAGAGGCAAAGAGATCCATCATCAGCTAGTCGAGACGATAAAGCACTATCTCTATCAGGATCATAGGAAGATACTACAGGAATCTCAAGCTGTACAGAAGAGTTTGTCCTTCTCAGATACGCCAACCAAGAAAGAACCTACCACCTACCAACACTCCTATGCCCCTCGACCTACCTACCAACCACAATCAAGGGATTTTACGTATCAGAGACCCAATCCCTCTACAGCTGATTGGATCAGTGAAGCTAAAGAGATATTCTCATCGAAGAAAAATGGGGAGATGGTCCTACCAGACGCTAAACCCTATGATTTCCTCTACCATGGTCAGATCTTTGGGGTATTCCTTATTGTTGAAAAAGATGAATCACTCTATCTTATCGATCAGCATGCTGCTCACGAGAAGGTCATCTATAAAGAACTTAGCGAACAGGTAAGATCACAGCCTCTCCTTGTTCCAATCGAATTCGATGTGGAGGAGGATGTGGATCGTCATATAGCAGCTCATCTTGATGCCTATGAACGGCTTGGGATCATCCTCGGAGCTGTTGCTGGGGTACCAAGGAGATGGGAACTGAGCTCACTACCGAACTATGCAAGATCTATCGAACAGGATATCATCTCCTTCATCCAAGAAGAGATTGGATCCCCAGAGGAGATAACACGTTCTCTTTTTGCAACGATATCATGTCGTGCGGCTATCAAAGAGGGCGATGTTATCGATGAACATACCGCGCATGAACTCATTGTTAAAGTATTAGGGCTAGAGCTTCCACGATGCCCTCATGGACGTCCTATATGGAAAGAGATCACACGTGAGGAACTCTATAGAGCTGTGAAAAGATTAATCTGATTCGTTAAACCTATAATATCCAGCTCTGAACCACTGCCTTAACAGATCGTTATAGAACTCTACTTCAAAGAAAGCTAACCCACTCCCTACCGAACGCTCGATGAAACGTTTCTGGTCGTAGAGGGACTCTTCGATCGGGATCTCAAGAGCTCCCAGAGGATTCAACGCTTCATCATAGGCTCTAAAGACAACTGTATCTATCATAGGATTCTTTGATGAGATCATCCCTGTATCCTCATCATAGTCTGGGAAAAGTTCAGGAGTCCTCTCAGAATAGGTGACTGAATCGAGAATATTGAAATCAATCGTATCCTCATATCCATTATCTGAGATGATCACTGCTTGGTAGGAGCCTTGAGGGAATCTTCTAGTCAACCGTGTAGATGTGGGTGCTGAGATCGAGTTCGTTCCAATCCAGACCTCTCCATCGATCATCTCAGTGAAGATATAGTCTGTATCGATCTCCCAGGAGATATGATCCTTCTCAGGAGCCGTGACGCGAAGCGTCCCTATCCCGTGATGCTCATCTTCTGCATCAATATGAAGGTAGAGCTCAAGTTGTTTGTTCATCGTCCCCTTCTCTATGGAGGATTCATTGACAATACGAGTCTCTATTTCGAGTATATGTGGTATGTTCTGTGTACAGGAGCATAACAGTATAAGTACGAGAAGTACCGAACTGATTATCCTCAGCCTTTTTATAGACATTCCCCTTGAGCCTTCAACTGCATCTTCACAGGATTCGCATATGATTCCATTACCTGATCTCTTAGAGCTGAAGTAAGATCATCATATCGACATAAGAACTTCTGTTTCTGTTCATCAGAATACTTAGAGGAGAAGCGATCTCCTTCAGTGACGATATCATATGCAATATAGTTAGAGTCCCACAGTTTATAACTGAGATGGATCTGTCGATCGATCTCAGCAGCAACTGCAAGATGATCAGGAAGATTCGTATCGATCGGCGTACCAATATGAAGGTGTACATTCCCTTTATATCTCTTGATACCTTTGAGTATCTGGATCATATCCTCGTACTTCCTCTTCTCATAATACCCGGTGAGTTTCTTTGAAAGGACCTCACGTCCTTTGTTGGTGTCACAAGGATCATACTGGTAAGAGACAGAGACTGGTACGATCGAACAATCCTCTAAGAGTTGTTTGAACTTCATTCCTGAACTTTTCTGGGACATATAGAGCATCTTGATGATAGAAGGACTCGTTAGATCAAGTCCATCCTTCGCCCTGCCACTCTTTTGCGCAACCCACATCGATTTATTATATTTTGCTATCGCCTCATAGAAGTATGAGGAGAGTCTCTTCGATTCAAAGAACTTTTCCCGTAGAGGTAGTGTACGTTTTACGGTGACTCCCCCATTGAGCTTGAAGAGGTCTTTTGAGAGTTGTGAAGTAAGGAGATTATCACCGATAGCGATCTCAGTGTATCCATGTCCCTCTTTGCCCAAAACATCATTGAGAAGTGCACAGTCAAGGACGATATCACGATGGTTGCTGAAGAAGAAATAGGCGTGCCCTTTCTCTATGTTCTCGAGCCCCTCATAGGTAAAACCATCCATCGTGTTCTTAATGACCGCTGAGATCAATATATTTGATGTCACATTACCTTGAAAATCATCTACAGTGTGAACCGTATCAAGAGCTTCATGCAGTTTATGCTTAAGGGCCATCTTCTTCACAGTAGACAACAGATTCAACTTAGTCACGAATACCATCTCACTAGCACTCTTGATGAATCCTTTATTTTCTCGGAGACGATCTAAAGCCTCGTTCAGTTCATCTCCATAGTAGGGTGCAATATCCCTATATGCTTCATTTTCCATCTATACCTCGTTAAGAAATACCACAGACTGCTTTGATATATTGAGATCTCTCCCAGATTTCTGGTTCAGCAGAGCCTTCCTGACAGAGTTTCCCTTTAAAATCTGAAATAGTTGTATATTCCTTTCGTTCCATCCATGCTTCAAGAGTATCTTTCATCGTCCCTATCACACCATGTCCCTGTTTCATCAAGGCTGAGCAGATCCCAACACTTGAAGCTCCAGCGAGTAGCATCTTGATAACAGTCTCACCATCATGAACACCCGTATTAGCACAGATATCACAATCGAGTTCACCGGACATCAGTCCAGTCCACTGTAACGAGGTCGCATACTCTTCAGGAGCACTTACGACCCTTCCGGGAACGGTAGATTCTTTCTCTATATCGATATCAGTCCGATATAATCGATTGAACAGTACGAGTCCATCAGCTCCCATCGTATCAAATCGTCTCATTTGGTTCGCAAGTCCTGAGAAGTTCTGCCCCATCTTGAAAGCTATAGGGATAGATACTCTCTTTCTGATCTCTTTGAAGAGCGTATCATACTCTTGTTCGATCTTAAGTCCCGTCTTAGCTGCATTTGAAGGGATGATATAGGCATTGATCTCCAATGCATCTGCACCAACCTCTTCGAATCTATGTGCATAATCGAGCCAAGAACCAGCTGAGACACAGTTCAGGCTTGCTATCACAGGTATCTGAATACTCTTCTTCGCTTTCTCTACGAGATCGAGGTAGGTATCTATAAAATAGTCCTTGCTTGAATTAGCAAAGAAATCAAAGGCATCTGCATGTAGAGAATCATCAGCTCCTTCCATCATACTAGAAGCATCTGCTGTGATCTGTTCTTCGAACAATGATTTTAAAACTATTGCTCCTGCTCCGGAATCTTCACATCGTTTCACCCCTGCTAGGGTCGATGTCAAACGAGAGCTGGCAACTAAAATCGGATTAGGTAGAGTAAGGCCCAAGTATCGAGTTGTTAAATCCGCCATTGATAACCTCCTATGGCACTATCATACGTTATTGTACAGGTCTTTTTACTGATAAACAAGAGGTTTTTATCACCATTTGAGGATGTGTATCCCCTCTATTGACTCTTACTATGTAGGGATACCGTCAGTAATCTATCTGTGGTATGCTAATGGATCAAACTTGGAGGACTTATGAAATATAGAGATATCGGAAGAACAGGAATCAAGGCCTCTCCACTAGGATTCGGATGTATGAGACTGCCTCTCATTAATGGAGCATATGATGCTATTGATGAAGAGCGTTCTATCAAGATGATTCGATATGCCATAGACCAAGGGGTAAACTATTTTGATACAGCATGGCCCTACCATGCAGTCGGACATGGTGTCGGAGGAGCTAGCGAACCCCTACTAGCAAAGGCGCTCAAAGATGGTTATAGAGATAACGTGTATATTGCAACAAAACTTCCCTCTTGGCTCATTAAGAGCAGAGAGGATATGGATAGGTTCTTAGATGCCCAGCTCAAACGTTTAGAGACCGATAGGATCGATTTCTATCTGTTGCACGCTCTGAATGCAAGCAGCTGGGATAATCTGGTCAAGAACAGAGTCGTCGATTTCATAGAAGATGCACGTGCGGAAGGAAAGATCTCCTATATCGGGTTCTCTTTCCATGACGAACTAGATGTCTTCAAGAGGATCACTGATGCCTATGATTGGGATTTCTGTCAAATACAGTACAACTATATCGATCAAGATCACCAGGCAGGTTCTGAAGGGCTGAAATATGCAGCAGCAAAAGGGATGGGTGTGATAGCTATGGAACCACTTCGTGGTGGTAATCTAGCGACCCTACCTCAAGAAGCACTCAAAGAGATCAAGAAGAATCGAGAAGATTGGACCTCAGTCGATCTTGCCTTCAACTGGTTATGGAGTCAGAAAGAGGTATCGGTAGTCCTTAGCGGGATGTCAGATATCAATCAGGTGTCCGAGAATATTAAGATCGCCGATCAGTCAACTTCTGTAGCCTTCGATGAGAAGGATTCACTAGTCATAGATTCTGTGATAACCGTACTCAACAGTAAGCCACAGATCGGTTGCACGAGTTGCAGGTATTGCATGCCTTGCCCAGTCGGTGTTGATATACCAAGGAACTTCTCTCTGTATAATGACCATACGATCTATGGTAATCCTAATTCACAGTACAACTATAACGTGCTCTTTCCTGAAAAAGAACGTGCGATCAGCTGTATCGAATGTGGGAAATGTGAGGAATTATGTCCTCAGCACCTGCAGGTCAGAAATCTGCTGAAGCAGGTCCATAAAAGAATGGCCCTGTAGATTATCGAGTAAGGTAGTAGAGTGAACTAAAATCACTCTACTATCCTTCTCAGGGAA
>CAZLZY010000148.1:0-6168 GCA_964564075.1 uncultured Spirochaetales bacterium | reverse complement strand
ATCCACGATCTGCAAGGTTCGAGATATTCGGCGTTTTAACAATTGGGTGCTGATTCAGCGCGGTCTCGAAAACCCTCATCTGATCACATTGAAAAACGACTATATTGGGTTGTTTAGCTTCAATACTGCTCATAGCGCTGCTTTTCTCCTCTCTTCCAGACTTAAAACAAAGCCATCTTTCTGCCAGTGTTCCTGATACCATTCCCATGGTTTCGGATCATCACCAAGACGATGCATTTGCCTGGTTAATTCCTTTCGACAGGTTTCAAGCGTATCAGCGTATTCGGAATCATGGAGCAGATTTTGAAGTTGTCTGGGATCACGTTTGTTATCAAAGAGGAATTCCTTACCTGTTCGGGTCATTTTGGCGTAGAGATATTGATTACTCCGAACAGCCCGGTACTCCTCCTGACGGTTGAAATTGCCGCAATGGAGAGAAGCAATGTAGGCGAACTCCGGCAACGGCGGTATTTCGAAATCTCCTAAAAGAAGCGGTGCATAGGAGTGACCTTCGTATCCTGCAGGAATTTCAAGGCCGCAGAGATCTGTCAATGTAGTCGCGATATCCGGAGTTGAGAGGGGTACATCCAGGTCCGTTCCTGCGTCTATCGTACCAGGCCAGGAGAGTAAAAAGGGAACCCGTGCGGATTCGTTGTAGCTTCCAACATTAAGTAAGAAAAAAAACAAAATATTAGTGAAATAAATTGCTCTTAGGAATAGATGAATCTATAATTAAATTTATTATTTTAAGGAGAAGAAGAGAAGGGAGGATCCTACTTAGCGGCAATTTCCTCCCCTCAAAAACAAATGCCAATACAGTGTGCCTTGAGTTGGATAGAATTTCAAGAGGAAAAAAACGAGCCGGAGCATTTATCATCCTTACGCCAATTGTGCAGACCAAAACGCTGCCCATATTGTGGAGAATATTATTCATTACGGGGGCATGGATTTGTTCTGCGATACATCATTCTTGCTACTCTGGAGACGATTCTATTGCATATACCTCGCTACAAGTGCAAATATTGTTTCCATACCATGCGGGTGCTGCCAATCGAAGTGCATAATTATTGCAATCATGTTTCCCAGACAATAAGAGATCTCATAAATTACAAGATAGTAATGGGAAAGTATCAGGGGAAAATACGGATACCAAAAAATCTCCAACGCCATTGGTATAATCTGTATATGAAGCGACTCCAGGAATATGTAAATTTGGGAGTGGGAGCAGAGGCCTGTACGCTGCTGAAACAGCTGCCGCCCTTCGCAGTTTTATTCAGAAATATGTATGAAACATGTTGCATAAGCACCTTGAAATTCAACCGGA
Organism: uncultured Spirochaetales bacterium; assembly: GCA_964564075.1. Classification (GTDB taxonomy): domain Bacteria; phylum Spirochaetota; class Spirochaetia; order CAKZLE01; family CAKZLE01; genus CAKZLE01. The sequence continues at coordinate 4,844 of CAZLZY010000148.1, read as the reverse complement.
TAGCAATCCACCGAATTTTGCCTCTTATCGTCTGTCTTGATACGTCGTAAGCTTAGTTCCTACCTAAATACAGGAGGAATTAACAATGGCAATCAGTAAACAGGAAGAAAAGGCATTGTTTCGGTTCAATATTATCTTCCCGCTCCTTGATGCAAAGCTTTCCAGGGGTGTGAGGAACAAGATGATAAAAAAGATTTGTGCGAAAGAGTACACGATTCCCTATTCCAAAAAGACCACTTTGAGTCCTGCAACTATTTGGAATTGGTATCATACGTACCTGAAGCAGGGAACTATCGATTCATTATCTCCAGCGAGCCGTACGGATAAGGGGGTACGGCGGTGCATCGCTGCTGAGACACAGAAAGAGTTGCTGCGGCGCCATCAGGAAAGCCCGAATATTCCCATAAAGTATCTTGTTGAAAAGGCAGAAAGAGACGGAGTTTTCAGTCCTGATGACAGGGTTAGCATGAGTGTCATCTACCAGATTATGAGCCAGGACAGGAAAGGGTTTGAACCATCCCAGAACGACCGCCGGGCTTATCGTGCCCCATCGATCCATGATCAATGGCAGGCGGATGCGATGCATGGTCCCAAGGTAGAACTGGCGAATGGGAAAAAGGTCACGGCAAAACTGTTTTGCTGTCTCGATAATAAGAGCAGACTTGTCTGCTACGCAAAATGGTACCCGGCAGAAACCACTAAATGTTTTTTAGACTGCTTGTGGAGTGCATGCAAACTCCGGGGATTGCCAAAGGTCGTATACACTGATAATGGTAGTTGCTTTCGTGATGATAGAATGAAATTAGGATGTGCATCTATTGGTATTAAGCTAAGTTTTGCTCGCCCATATAAACCCCAAGGAAAGGGTGCGATTGAACGATGGAACAGAACCGTTCGCCAGCAATTCTTAAGTATCCTCCCCGAAGAAGTACTGAGACTCGAAGAGCTCAACGTTCGGTTTGCAACATGGATTGAAACCTACAACCATAGAGTGCACAGCTCTCTGGACGGTAAATCACCCATACAATGCTACCTGAGTGAGCTCAAAGCGATCAGAGTAGCTCCCGATGATCTGCCAAACCATTTCAGGCGGGCTGATACCCGATTGGTGGGGGCTGACAGGACTATTAAATTTATGGGAAAGCAGTTGGAAGTTCCGATCGGCTATAGCGGACGCAAACTGGAAATTCGCTATTTTGATCATGATCCGCTACATACCTGTGAAGCCTTTTTCCAAGGTAAATCAATTGGCATGCTGTATCTTGTCGACAGAGTTGCCAATTACCAAGCACATCGGGAAGGTGCCCGGTCATGAGTAGTTCTGTAGCACCTGCTTTGAGGCATGAGAATCTTAATATTCCTCTGTCCCAATACTTCGAACTGAAAAAAGCTCCCTTTCCCCAAATGCTGGCGCCGAAAGACATGCTCATGCTTCCGCATCTCAGGGATGTCGCACAAATGACAGAATTTGCTTTCCAGAATAATATGTTCTATGCCATCATCGGAGCAGTCGGCTGTGGGAAATCGAGCGCGCTGCAATATTCCTGTGAACGACTCACTTCCCGACAGGCAAAGATCATCAACATTGTCGGCGGCATTTGGTCGTTTACCGAACTGATGAGACAGGTTCTTGCAGCATTGGGAACGGAATTCAAACCCTATCAGCCTGCAGTTATGGTCAGACTCATTCAGGACCGGCTGCAGTCAATTCATAATGATGGAAAGAAATGCATCATTATTATCGATGAAGCACACTTACTTCGAGCCGATGTCTATACTCAGCTGCACATCCTCGGCCAATCCCCTGAAACAACACATTCCCTATTTTCTCTTATGCTTTGCGGGCAGGAAGAGTTGGCAGAAAAGATTTCAACGCCCCAGGCACGACCGTTGTTAAGCAGGATTGCTGAAGGATATTATGTTTCTGCGCTCTCCCATACTGACTTTATTGACTACATCAACCATCATTTACAGCTTGCCGGGGCAAAAAGAGAACTATTCGACGATCTTGGTCGTGAAGCCATCTGGCAATGTAGTAATGCCAATTTACGATCGATTGGCAATTCCTGTCTTGCCGCCATGCAATATGCTGCAAATAATGATATTCATACAGTTACCGCCGAATGTGTCAGGAAGTCTCAAAGAACCTGGTGGCATGATGCCTCCAAACAGCTCGTACCGTCGCTGTAGGAGGAGCTTATGAACCAAACTTTTCCGGATAATGCTGTTAGTGCAGTAGTAAAAAAACTCTCAACAGATACATATGAATTCTCAGAACCAGAATTAACCACGCTTATGTGGATGATGGGTCAAGACAGTCCTGAGGCACACGCTAAAGCGGTATTTGCGTTCAATTTGACCTTTGATATTGATTTTATGATCAATGAGCTTCAGCAGGTAGTTAGAGAAGATGCTCGGAAGAGACCTTCCTTCAATGCTCGATTAAAACCGTTGTATGAACAATATTTTGCTTCTCTGCAGGGTTCTCGATTGAAGCTGTTTTACCGCGTCTGTAAAACCATTCTACAGGACTCATGGATTTTCACAGCTTATGAATGTGCAGAATACCCTCGTGCAGAATACCCCTTTACACAGCTGGAATTCTCATTCTACGATGATGATTTCTAAGTAGTTATTAGTGTCAGAAATCTACAAATTGCGGAGCAGTGAAAACTGCTCCTTTAATTTAATTATAGAACAGATCGTCTAAGAATAATTTAACGAAAATCAACTGAGAATAATTCTGGAAAACTACTTAAAATAATGCTGGACTCTACATTCGTCATAGAAAATTCGTTTCGCCACCCGGCCGTGACCTCCAAGCATATCGCCGTGATCACTTGTGAAGACAATGATCGTATCATCAGTTAAGCCCAATTCACCGAGCTTCTTTAAAATCCTCCCGATATTGGAATCCAAACACTCGGTCATGGCAAAATAGGTTCGGCACCGTTCCTGATGTACATCAATAACTTTCTGTTTTTGCCCCTCAGAATCATATGGCGGTTCAAACTCTTCGAATACCTCTTGTGTGGAGTAGAGAAGATCGGAGAAGTCGGTTTCTCGAAAGTGTTCAAAATACTCAGGAGGGACATGATATTCCTCGCAGGGAGGGTGGGGAACTTCATAAGAAACAAATAGGGCAAAAGGATCGTCACCCTTAGCCGCAGAATCAAGATAATCCAGGGTCATATCAGTCTGAAAGTCAGTTTGATACCCCTCCATGGGTATCCGTTTATCCTCATCGAGGTAATAAAATCCATTCCAATAATCAGTATTCCAGTTGCGGGCAGCATAGTATTGATCGAATCCGAGGCGGTAGGGTCCTGGTGGTGTAAACTGTTCATCACCATTCCGACAGTACAAATGCCACTTCCCTATATACCCTGTCCGATAGCCTGACCTGTCCAGAACATGACCAATGGCTTCATCATCAGGCAGGCAGCGGATGTCATTTCTAAATTGCCCGGTAGAGGCTGTGTGTTTTCCGGTGAACAGACTCGCCCGGAAGGGTCCGCAAAGAGGATTGCAGGATGTCGCCTGGCGAAACAGTGCGCCTTCACCGGCCAGCTGATCAATATTCGGAGTACGAGCCCTGGATTCCCCTGAGAAGCCGCAGCTACCATAGTTCAGCTGGTCTGCAAACAGGAAAATGATGTTTGGTTTTTTCAGTTTTTTCATAATTAAATTAGTCCTTTCATATTCAAACCTGACAGTTTCTTACACCACAGGTCCGGTCTTCGATCCGGGATACGGTCTTGACCATCGACGCTTACCAAATGACTGCTTATTATACAGAGAGCCTGGTAATTTCAATGCTGAATGCCCCTTGGGGAGATTTTCAAATACAGAACACTGGAGAGCGCTATCCAATCTCCTGAAATCACAGGCAAACTGCTTGTCTTCTGCGATATTGTTTAACTCATCGGGATCGAGGTGACGATCAAAAAAAGTGACCTCCCCTGTTTTGTATCGACTCAGCCGGAAGCGGCCATCATCTATCATCCAGCCTGTAAAAAGGCTACCTATAAGATATTCATGCCCCTCTCCAAGAGGACGGGAATCCATAACAGAAGGTTTTTCTACCCCGGCCCATTCCAGGATCGATGCCGTCAGGTCACTCAGGGATACAAGGTTTGAACAGACACCGGATTCAATACCCGGACCACGAAGGATCATCGGGATTCTGATGCTGGACTCATAGAACAGAGCTTTTCCCATCATCCTGTGATCTCCAAGTAAATCCCCGTGGTCAGAGGTATAGACGATAATGGTATTATCATACTGTCCGATTTCCTTCAGGGTGCGGATGATGCTCCCAACTGCCTCGTCAATCCTCGTTACAAGAGCTGCATAGTATGCCCGGATAGAACCGATATCATGTTCATCAAGAGATGAGTAATCGATACCACACCAGTCTTTTTTGTGGGAATCTATAAAATTCTGATACAACCCGGGAAAGTTAGAATCATCTGATAAAACGATAGCCTATTGCATGTCCGATGGCTGATAGAGGTTTGCTGATTCATCATCAGGATCATACGGGTCATGAGGTCCCGGAAATCCGACCATAAGCGCAAATGGCTGATCGGAATTTTGCCTGGATTTTATGTAATCACACGCTTCTTCTCCCGTCCAATGGTCTGGACTGAGGTCGGCAGGTAGATGAGACACCATGGAGCCTTTCCCTTCTTGGTAACCGGGAACATTCTGAGCAGATTCCTTTCTGAATCCTTGTGCCTCGAGGTAGTCGCTGTAATCGTCCTGAATTAGAGGGTATCGTTTGTCTTCACATATCCGCCTGTAATCAAATCCCATATCGACATCCCAGGGGTAGAAGTGCA
>CAZLZY010000147.1:0-6219 GCA_964564075.1 uncultured Spirochaetales bacterium | reverse complement strand
TATGTCAATTCAGGTTCTGATTCTTTACAGTCGAATCAGGCCGCGATTCGTGAGAACAGACTGGTGCTTCCGATCAAATCAAAAGACAAACAACGGTACCCTGGTTTCGTCCATACAGCTTCTCAGACCGGGAACACGCTCTTTATTGAGCCCTATGATCTCATTGAGAGGAATAATGATGTATCGATTGCTGAGCAGGAGTTGATCATTGAGATTGAGAAGATCTATCGCGAACTCAGTGATCTTATACGAGAACATCATGAAGAGATCATGGAATTGCGAAAGGTCACAGAAGAGTTCGATATTCACTATGCTAAAGCTCGGTTCTCTCTAGACCATGGTTATTCACGGCCTCTTACGAGTGAAGGGGCTATCGACTTAAAAGGTATAAGACACCCGATCCTTCAAGAGAAGGCCATACCTATAACCATCTATGTAGATGATCATACCAATTGTATCGTCATGTCTGGACCAAATGCTGGGGGGAAGACAGTGACCCTCAAGACGATTGGGTTTATGGTCCTTATGAACCAGATGGGCATGTATCTTCCTGCTAATGATGGTTCTCTGTTGCCGATCTTCTCATCTGTCTATACAGACATTGGTGATGAGCAATCGATCGAACTTGATCTTTCTACATTCTCAGGGCATCTGAAACGAATCGGATCTATCATTCAGCATGAAGATGAGAACTCTCTTATCATCTTTGATGAGCTTGGTTCGGGTACCGACCCTATTGAAGGAGCTGCTCTAGCCCAAGCTATCATCGAATTCAGCTATAAACGTTCTGGGCTTACCTTGGTGACAAGCCATCATGCCTCTCTGAAACAGTTCGCGTATGCACACGAAGGGGTCATGAATGCTTCTATGGAGTTCAGTGAATCTGCTAAGAGCCCAACCTATAAGGTAATACTTGGTGAACCCGGCGATAGTCATGCCATTGAGACAGCACAGAGGATGGAACTCCCTTTAGCGCTCATAGAAAGAGCTAAAGAGATCGTTGGTAAAGAGGTTATTGAGGTCTCTGCGATCATGAAGTCTCTCAAAACGAGAGAAGAAGATCTCAATGGAAGAGAGTCTCATATTGCAATAAGAGAGAAGAGTCTTAAGGAGCAGGTTAGAGATACGGATCTTTACCATCTTAAAGTGAGACAGAAAGAGATGATTCAGAAACGTTCTGATGTCACCCTATTACAGAAATATATAAAAGAGAGTAGGGCCCTATTAGAATCTACAATACGCGAACTAAGAGAAGAAGAGTTGACGAAAGAGAGGGTCGCTAAGGCAAGATCACAAATCGAAGCATTAGAGAACAGATCTGAAGATGATATATCCTCATTACAAAAAGAAGAGAAGATATTTTCTGAGCCGAATGAGATAGAAGATAACACTTCTTTTTCGATTGGTGATAGAATAAGGGTGAGAAGTTCAGGCATAGCAGGAAAGATCATAAGAGAAGGTAAACGTCGTGAATGGCTCGTCGAAGTAGATAATGGACTTCGTTTGACCTTGAAAGAGCAGGCACTCCGTAAAGAGGTCGTGAAGCAGCAACATGCTAAAGTCTCTTGGCATACGAAAGTGAACTATACCTTAGAAGGGATCTCGAGAAGTTCTGCCACAACCATCGATGTTAGAGGGATGTCATTTACTGAAGCTTGGGAAATGATCGATAGATTCATCGACTCTGCCATCATAAATGATCTGCATGAATTGTCTATCGTACATGGTAAAGGTGAAGGAGTACTACAGCGGGGGATACATACGGCATTATCTCATATGTCTCAGGTCAAAGAGTATTTTTTCGCTCTTCCTGAAGATGGTGGCTACGGTAAGACTTATATCGTACTCATATAGAATAGTATGTAATGCGTAACGTTCTCAGTTGTTATACAATTATATGGAAAGATTAAGACTAAAAGATACACAACACCTCCTGAAGATAGTAGCGATCGTTACTATGGTGCTTATCTTTGTCGTGTTCGTTTCTATATCACTCCATTCCCTCATAGAGAATAAGATAAAAGAACTCGTTTTTAGTAGATTTGCAACAGTATCACAGGAGACGGGATATACCATTGAGTATGATCGAATAGAGCTGAATCTGTTCAGCTCTGTAGTGCTCGATGATCTAAAGATCAAGAAGACTGGGGACTTGACACCCTTGTGTACTGTAGAAGAGGTTTATGTAAACTTTTCACTTAGAGAGCTTATCAAGGGGCCTTCAAGGAAAGATATGTATATTACGTTCGTTGGTTTAGACCTTCAGGTGGAAGAATCGAAACTTGAAGATGTACGGGCTGCATTACAGCAACTATTCGCACTATCTTCATTTCAGGATGATTTATTCATACATATAACGGGGACTCAGATCATAGCAGAATTGATCAATGAAGATACTTATGTCCTAGGAGTAGAGATACCTCATGTTATGTTGCTTATGGCTAACAAACAAATTTCAGGAGCTGCCGATTTACCTTTACAAATCTCTTTTTCAGGGGACGCCTTTCTCGATACAGAGATTGACACTTTAGTTGATTTTTCTTATGCCATGAAAGACAAACAGGGTAGTGCAACTATCTATGATACTGATCTAACCTATGGAGAGATGATTTTAGAAGATATTGTCGTCTCAGGTGTGGTTACTCCCGAACATGTATCGGCCGATATCAATTTGACAGGATTACAGTCTCATCTATCATTCGATCAAACACTAAGAGATATCTCAACAACGTTAGTATTAGCTGATTTTGATGTTAAAGAATTCGTTGAAGTACTAGGGATTGATTTACCCGAACAGATCTCTACTGAAATGATCCCATTGGTCTCTGCAGAATTGATTGCCTCATATAATCTAGATACAGAAGAATATTCATATGATGGGAATATCTCGATAGATGATATGAGCCTTAATGATTCTTTTGAGCTGGGAAAGACGAGAATAACTGCAACAGGAACTCAGGATTTTGTGAAAGTAAAAGAACTTGATACAAGTATCATGGATTACCTCGTACATTTTTCTGGTTCCTTTGAAGATTATCTCTTCTTTGAACCAACGGGTATCCTCACAGTCACAGAAGAGGATACTGATGTAAAACTTGCACAGATAGATTTCAAAGTTCAGGATGATGGGATACTTATATCGATATCATCAGATCTTTTAGAAAGTGCATCAGTACAGACCATAGGTTCGATTGATGCTGAAAATATCATTTTAGATGGAGAACTAACCTATCAGAAAGACTCATATGATTTCTCGGCTGATCTTGATATCAGTAAAAGAACGATATCAGCAGATATAGAACATGGTACAGGAATGATCACAGCAGATCTGAGCGATTCACCTATCAGTTTCTCAGGTAGGATCTCAGATTATACGTTAGGGAGTTTCGGTTCATTATCCGAGGCATCTTTCTCCGGTACGTATATTGATATTAACGATTGGATGATCGAGACCGAGAATCTTAAGATCAATGATATCATCTATAATGATAATGAGGTCCTTATTGATCTCTCTGCCGTTCTTACACCTGATTCAATGGTTCTCCGAAATATAGAACTCATAGAGAATGACGAACCATTATATGGATCCGGTTCTGTTACCTATGCTTTTAAAGATCTACTTGAACAACCTATGATCATCAGTATGGAATTGAGTAATGAAGAGGAACGCTTCTTAGTAGAGGCAAGATATGAAGATCAATGGCTCTCTGCAACGGTAGATATCATAGACAGTAGATTATCACGTTATCCTGTACCTGTAGGTAATGGATACGCAAAGGGATATGTATCGATCAACGGGAACTTAGATGATTTTCTTGTATCAGGTACCATGGAGATTGAGAATGGCAGGAGACTCCGTTCTTCCTATTCAGGTAATGTGAAATTCGATATTACTCCCGATCGTTTCAAGATCGAATCATTTACCGGTAATGTCGGTGATGTGACGGTTACTGATCTTGATTTTATCTATGATTTCTCACAACAGAAGATTGACGCTATCGCCGCAATAGAATTAACGATGGATCGAAGAGACTTTCAATCAAATATCACGATAACTTCTGTATTTGATAGATATGATATTAACTTAGGTAATTTTAGATCGATATTCAAAGAGAAAGAACTGTTCTTTGATATCGCGATGATCGATATCCTTATAGATAAGGAAAAGATCTCTAACCAATATGCAAAAGCTGTATACCAGAATAAGACATTAAGACTGTATGATGAAGAACAGTTAGGTTTCAACGTTGAATACCACACAGGAGATGGTACGTTCTCAGCAGAGGTAAAGGATAAATATCCTATATCTTTCACGATGGATGGGGTCTTGAAAGATGGAGAGATCGATGCAGTAAGTAATGATGTAGAACTAGAATTCTCATTCTATCAACAGCTTGGTCTACCTTTCTTAACTTTTAATGAAGGATCTGCCACTGGACGTTTGAATATCACTGGTAGCCTTGGGGATCTTGTGTACTATGGTGAGTTTTTCGGTGATTCCATCGCTGCATCGATACCCTATGTTCCTGAAGATCTCCATATTGATGATATCTATATATCGTTAATAGGGAAGGAGATCATTTTCGCACCTTTTTATATAAGGACACAAGACACCGTGAATGAGGCTACTTTCAAGTTGTATATCGATGATGTTATCCCAACAGGAATGGATTTGAGACTTATGATCGATGAAGAGCAATCGGTTCCTATCGATTATGAATTCACACAATTCAAAATAAAATATATTGGTAGAGGATCCGGTGATATCTCCTTAGGTGGTGATTTCAAAGAGTTATCGATCATCGGCGATGCGACCATCTCTGATGGGATGGTATCATTACTTCTGAAAGCTAAAAAGAAAGTAACCTTGAATCCAATAGCTATAGTTGATCTTACCGTGAAGACTGGAAAGAACTTGAATGCGGTCTTCCCAAATCCAGAATTACCGATCCTTACTGTAGTTGCAAAAGAGGGCGAAGAGCTTACGGTGATTGTTCAACACGCGCAGAACAAATTCAATGCTAGTGGAAAGATCGGGATACGAGGTGGGGAGATAATCTACTTCCAGAAGAACTTCTATATAACTGAAGGAGTCTTGGATCTTAACTTCACTCAGGATACGATCGACCCTAAAGTCTCACTGATAGCGAAGCTTAAAGATTTTGATAGCAGTGGTGAGAAGGTAGATATCATCCTGTCAGTAGAGGATGATTCTGTGTTCGATCTTTCCCCAAGTTTCTCTGCATCACCTAATAAGACTCTCACTGAGATATCTCAGATACTTGGTAACAATATTATTCCTGATGATATTTCTGGTAATAATGACCTCTCTACAGCCCTTGCTGTAGCAACTTTGGCAACTGATGTTATCCAACAGGTTGGTATCATAGATATTGACCCAATAGACGATTTAGAGTTATCAATACGTAACGCTTTGAATTTAGATTTGTTCTCTATTCGAACACAGGTGATTCAAAATATATTATTGGATACGATCCCAGGTGATTTTAGTAGTACTATAACGAGGAATCCTATCGCTAGGTACCTTGACAACACTACGATTTTCTTGGGAAAATATATAACAGATGACATGTTCATACAGGCCATCATGCAGTTGACTGTAAATGATGATTATAATACAGGATTATTTATTACTGATGATATTGGATTAGATTTTGAAGTAAGTTATGAATGGAATAACCCACTCAATACTCTTATCATATCCATGGCTCCAGAATCCTTAGCCATTAAGGATATTCTTGATAGTATCAGTATCGGTATGTCGTGGAAATTAGCATTGTAAAAAAATGGAGATTATTTATGAAACGGGCTTTAATTATGCTACTACTATTTGTATCCTTTCAATTCGTCTATGCTCAAGAGGCAGACCAAGACTCGATCGAAGGAATGGTCATTGAATCTGTTATATTCGAAGGTCTCATTAATGTTGTACAGGATGATCTAGATTCCATCAGTAAACAGTATATTGGTAAAGAGTATTCTGAAGATATCCTCAATAGTCTTCAGTCAGAACTATATGCATTACAATATTTTTCCTATTTCTATGCCTATGGAGATGTCATAGGTGAGAATAAAGACAAACTCAGCATTAAATTTCAAGTAAAAGAGTTACCATATATCTCTTCTATTACCTTTCGAGGTAACAACTTTTTCAATGATGATGTTATTGATGAACTGTTTAAGACAAAAACTGTGAAT
>CAZLZY010000146.1:0-6227 GCA_964564075.1 uncultured Spirochaetales bacterium | reverse complement strand
AAGATGCTATGATCTCCCTCTTCAGCACAGGACGGGCTGCAATGATCTATTCCGCATCTTACTCTATCCCCTACTTCAAGAGACTCGGTATTCCTTTTGAGATCGCACCAATGATCATCAATGATCAGACCGGTCTCCCTGTTGCACCGATGCTCGATTTCAAGGCATTCGGTGTCACTCGCAACTCGAAACACCCAATACTCTCATATCGTCTTCTATCCCATCTCACAGGACTTGATGTACAGTATCGCTTCTCAAAGGAGCTCAACAAACTCCCATCTAATAGATACGCATCAGATCTACTAGAAAGCAGTTCATCCTATTATTCAGTATTGCTGGGACAGGCAGAACATGGGAGGGTCATTCCTTCGAACAGTTCCTATGCAGCTTATAAGAATATCATGTGGAAACTACTTAGGTTCGCCCTATCGGAGCAGATGGGGACTGAAGAGGTATTGATACAGGGAGAAAGACTACTACAAGAGACCGTATCAGATTATTGAGCTAAAATATATTTAAAAAAGGAGTTCATGATGAACAACAAACGATGGTTACTCATAGCATCAGCTATCTTCCTAATTATACTAACTAGTTGTACGAGCTTAGAGAAACAGATGGCCGTAGAGACTGTAGATGCCGTATCTCAGGCAACACCTGAAGGTGACGGGTGGATGATCACCCTTACCGGTGTACGGTCAGAAGATCTGTATGAATCAGATGTCGATGCGTGGATCGAATACAACCCCGATATGCTAAAAGAGTTATCATATGAGAAGAAGGGAGAGCTGAGGAATTATACCGCTATCCCCTTCTCTGCGATCGTCGCGATCTGTGATGATGGAGATGGATCAATGCCCTACACCTTCGAACAGGAGGTATGGGATTCAGGTTATGAGATAACCCTAGTCTCCGCTGATGGATATGCAGCGACTTTCGTCACCTCAGAGATAGCCTCTGAGGTGATCTATATCGCTTTATCGCAAGATGAGGAGGAGATCTCTCCTATGGTCATCGGTGAGATCGATGGGCAATTCTGGGTCAAGGAGTTAGTAGCAATCGAGTTATCCCTTGCTCCCGTAACATTAGAGGAGAATGATTTCGAATTCATCCTAGAGATAGGTGATGAGAAGAGTTCCTATACGCTAGCAGAACTCAAGGATCACCCTCATTACATCGAAGATACGGGTGAATATAAGAATTCCCATGATATTATCTTCCCCCATGTCTGGGGAGGAGTAAAATTGGTCGATCTGATCGGTGATACGATTGAACTGACTGCAGATCAGACAGTGATTATCCAGTCCACCGATGGGTATGAGATGGTTTATAGTGGAGAACAACTCCTCGACCAGTCCGATGGGACCTGGATCCTTGCCTTTATCGAAGATGGGGATTATATGCCCGAGGATCCTGGTTATATCAGACTCGTGAAAGTAGGACCAGATAACCCTCAGATCACAGGCCATGTCTCAGCAAAGATGATCAAGAAGGTCATCATCGAAGATGTGGTTTTTAAAGATTTCTCTCTTACCCTAGAGAGTGCTGAGGGCTCTGAGATCCTTGATAGACAGACCATTCAAAGTGGAGTGACGACTCATAAGTCGGTCGTGGGATACTACCACAAGAAGAATGATACCATCATCGATTATATGGGACTTCCTCTCTATGAGCTCTTCAGCCATTATCCTGGATATAAGACGGTAAGTATCGAGGCAGCAGATGGGTTCTCGGTCACACTTGAGGCTTCTGATATAGAGGGAAACACCGATGTCATCCTGGCAATGTATTATGGGGATGGCAGTGAACTCTCCCAACGGGAACAACCGCTGGTCCTCGCATGGGATAGGGAGGCTTCCCTGATCCCTGAGGGTATAAAAGCTGTTCGAAACATACACAGAATGATTATAGAATAGTGAGATATAGATGAAGAGACCTACAAGATTCTTTTCCAACTGGTGGTTACTCCTCCCAATGGCTATTGTCGTAGCTATTGCAGGGGTCGCCCCCTTTGGCGAAGCTGTAGTCTCTTCCTTCTTCCATGATATCTTCGGGATACGCTCACCTGCGGGACTCGATAACTATCGTTACCTCCTTTCTGATAAGGGCTTCTCCTATAGCATGAACATCAGCTTCCTCTGGTCTGCTTTGAATACTATCATGGGCCTTGGGATCTCGGTGCTCTTAGCCTGGAAGTTGAGTTCCTTAAGACGAGAGCGAAGGCTCCTATATGCAGCATTGCTCATTCCCTGGGGGATCCCTGTCTATATCGCAGTCCCTCTATGGAGGTCCTTCTTTCATGGAGATGGAGGACTGTCACTATTCTCCTTACTGACAGGACTAGAGATAAACCTACTCACAGATCCCATAGCCTCATTCCTCTCTGCTCTTTGGGTCAGTATCTGGATGTCAGTCCCCTTCACTGCCTTCATCCTCATCGGTAGTTTCTCTAAGATCTCAAAGCATCTGAAAGAGGCAGCCCTGATCGATGGAGCCGATAACAGACAGATACTCCAAAAGATATATCTTCCTCAGATCAGTGGTACTATCGCAGTACTCGGCATCCTGAACTTCATCAAATTCATGAAAGAGTTCAATGTCATATATCTGATGACCTCAGGAGGTCCCCCACTTATCTCGGGAATCACCGATAAGTTCATCATCGGAGCGACGACCACACTCGATATCCTTATCTATGAGATCTTCGTGACAAAGGAGGATCTCGGGATCTCCTCTGCTTATGCGGTCATGTTAGCTGGAGTCGTATGCTTGATGATGCTCATCTGGTTCCTGTCAAAAAAAAGTAAGGTCTCAAGATATAGTCCTGCGCTCCTCGTGGGAATCAGTCAGCTACTCTTCTCAAGCCCAATAGGTCTTGTATGGGCGGTTAGCTACGGGGTCGCAGCAGTGTTCTCAAAAAGCATGTATAGGATCGTTCTGTCCCTACAATCGATCTGGATCATCTACACGATCTCCCGATACGGTTTCCTTGAGGGATTCTCATCAGGGATCCTATTCGCTCTTCTTATCTATATCGTACTGACCCAGAAACAGGTTATACAGAGAAAGAAGCAGTGTAACTATCTCTCCCTGAAGTCAAAACTTCATATCTCAAGATATGTTTCCATCCTCCATGAATCGGTGACCATTCTTCTTATGGCCCTCTTTCTCTTATCTGCAGCTCTTATCATATTCCTCTTGATCTGGTTAAGTATTTCGGGCCTAGGCAGTAGTTATATAGACTCACTCATCCCACCGTTCCCTACTTATGAGAACTTCATCCGAATCGTAGTTGATGAGGGGATCCTTACCTACTTCCTTAATACGCTATTACTCTCAACAGCAACAGCTCTTTTACTACCTGTTATCATCTTACCCTCAGCCTACTATCTCCTGCATAAAGGACGTAGGACGGCCTTCTTCGTACTGACAACTCTACAGATCATTGGCCTCTATGGTGGTATGCATTCGCTGATCCCACTCTATGCTTTCTTCAGACGTCTTCATCTGATCGATTCCTATATTCCCCTGATCCTCATATACCTCAACCACTCCATACCTACAGCTTTATTCACCTCCTTAGCATACATGGAGAAGATCCCGGCATCTTTCGAAGAGCAGGCCCTGTTAGAGGGGATAAGACCTCTATCATATTTTCGTATGATACTACTCCCTCTTAGCCTCCCCATCATCGCAGTGAACATAATCCTGGCTTTCATTGCAGCCTGGAATGGTTTTATGGCGCCTCTATTATTCATCAATACAGAGAGTCGATTCCCTATTAGTGTCAAACTCTTCTCACTTGTCGGCCACTTGGCTTCGGGCTTCCCCCAATGGAATCTCTTTGCAGCAGCTTCGATCATCAACTGCCTGATCATCGTTTTGTTGTTCTATAGATTCAGGAACCCCATGAGAAAGAATAACCTCAGAGAATCCCAACCCTATTGATCCTAGGAACCCACATTAAAGAATCTTAATCCCAATTCAACCCTCTCTTCACATACCTATGTTATATTAGTTGAATAAATAAGACCTACAGAGAAAGCAGGAGAAATATGAGACAGAAAAAGAGATTCTATCAGACGAAGTTCACCTGGTATCAGGGACTACGGATCATCTTCCAACTACTCTACTTAGCAGCAACGATCTTTTCCATTTTAGGGAAGAATTTTACGGTAGCTATTGCCCTCATGGGTATAGCTCTTGTGAGTGGGGCCTGGTTCTGTGGCTGGCTCTGTCCCTTCGGACTGGTACAGGAATGGCTTGGCAAGATCGGGAATAGACTATTCGGGAAGAAACTCAAAGTACCACAAAAGATAGAGCGATCTCTCGTATTCCTTCGCTATATCCTATTGATTGTAGGGATGGCGGGATTACTCTTCTTAGGGATCCTAAGCTCCCCCTATGCCACCTTCTTGGGAGCTCTTACTGGAATGACAACATATATTACCGTAACAGCATGGATACTTCTAGCTCTATTCCTACTAGCCTCAATTTTCATTGATAGACCCTTCTGTAGATATTTCTGTACAGAAGGTGCAAGGTATGGATTATTAAGTCTTGGGCGACTCTTCACCATAAAAAGAGACTCTGCTAACTGTATCAGTTGCGGTGCTTGTGATAGAGCATGCCCGATGCAAGTGAAGATATCCACAAAGAAACAGGTGAGGAATGCACAATGTATCAACTGTATGGAGTGTATAGCCTCATGTCCCAAACCAAATACGTTGACCTACGGGTTCGCATTCACAAAAGATCATACTAAGAATACAGGAGAAGACCATGAAAAGAAGTAATAACGTACGTTATATAGCAACAGTGATCCTTATGGTAGGAGCTATCTCAATCCTATTCACTTCATCGAAGTTCTTTAGCAGAGCCTCATATACAGAGGTAGAAGGTATCTTCATCTCAGAAAGATCATATACCGATGGAGTCTATACTGGGACTGCAAACGGGTTTCGACCTGATCTGATCGTTGAAGTTGAGGTCAGCAATAATACACTAAAAACAGTCACGGTTATCGAACATAATGAGATAGGAAGGAGCTATTGGATGACTCCGGTAATCAGAATACCAGAACAGGTCATAGAGTCCCAGAGTACTGTAGTTGATACGGTATCTGGAGCAACTGCAACAAGTAAAGGAATACTTGCTGCAGTCGAAGCTGCATTAGCTCAGGCTATTGTGCAGTAGCAGAGAGAAGTCTTTCGATATCTGGCGTGATCTTCTCAGGTGTCGCAGTAGGTGAATATCGTTTAATGACGTTCCCTTCTGCGTCGACGAGGAACTTAGTGAAGTTCCATTTGATATCACTGCCTAATAATCCAGAGATCTTATCTTTTAATGCCGTTACGAGTTGGGTATGCTCTTCACTTTTATGTTCTTTAGCCTCTTTCTTGAGGAATGTGAACAGTGGTGCTGCATCCTTTCCATTGACATCGATCTTATCGAAGGTCTTGAAGGTCACACCAAACTTTAGTTGACAGAAGGCAACGATCTCTTCATTGGTACCAGGAGCCTGATTAGCAAACTGGTTACAGGGAAAATCGAGGATCTCTAACCCTTTATCATGCAGATCTGCATGTAATTTCTCAAGTCCATCATATTGTGGGGTAAACCCACAAGCTGTAGCAGTGTTCACGATAAGTAGGACCTTACCTCTATAATCAGCCAATGATACATCTTCTTTCTGTGCATCTTTAACGGTGAAATCATAAATATTCATTCTTTACTCCCTTATATTCCTCTAATATGAACATAGGAGGGAGTAAAGGCAAACATTTTTTCAAGGGCCTAAAACAGCTGAGGTATTGGTAAATGCTGGCATGAACGGGTGGAATCCCCAATCCCCATACTTCTCCTGATCACCACTCACACTAGGATCATCATAATCAGGACCAAAATCTATGACATCAAGATCTGAAGCAAGATTAGTGAAGAAGAAATCACTATTGGTCTCATACCAGAAGTTCACTGTATCGGTGATATCAGGGGTGACTGTGACGTAGTCTCCAGTGTTAAAGGTAAATGCATCCCAAACAGCATTCAGACCTCCGGTATCATTCTGAGAGTCGATACTCGTCACGACTAAGGCATTATCATAATTTGTATCGCTATCCCAGAAGGTAGTATTATCAAAAAGATCTATGATCGAATCAGGAGCAGTACCTGATACTGGGTGAGTTGGATAGGAATCTGCTGGATAGGTAGCCGTATCATCCTGAGCT
>CAZLZY010000145.1:0-6233 GCA_964564075.1 uncultured Spirochaetales bacterium | reverse complement strand
GGAAAGATCTTCTTCGATAGCTGCTAGAGCTTCTGAACCAGCAAGATTCTGTTGTTCATGAGGGTCATCGATCATATGGAATAGCATGACTGGGTGCAGCTCCCTATTGAAGACTATCTTCCATTCAGAGGTACGTATCATATATTCATGATTCAGTTCAGAAAGGAGATACTCTCTCTGGTTCTCAGATAAGGGGGACCTAGCATCTTTGAACGATGACTTTCCTCCTGCTAGCTGCAGGATCGCAGGTCCGATATCCATCAATCCCACGAGCTGATCACTAGCTTCTGCATCTTCCGTTTCAGGATCTACTAGGATGAATGGGATATGAGCTGAACTCTCTAAGAAATTGGATTTATAGAATCTACCGTGATCACCATTCATCTCTCCATGGTCGGAGGTGAATATGATCGCTGTAGCCTCTAGTTCTCCCCTCTCTTTGATCGTCTCTAGAATATTCCCGATCTGATCATCAATAAGCGTCACATTGGCTGCATAGTTCCTTCTGACTTCTTGTATATGCTCCTTAGTTGGCTCATCATAGGGGAGAGGTCGATCGAACACACCCAGTGCCCTCTTATCATTGATCTCAGTGAACATAGGAAGAGCCTCAGGGAATATGGTATCTTTATAGTGTTCCACATATTCTTTTGGAGCATCCCAGGGTTCATGGGGTCCACCGAATCCTACAAAGCAGAACCAAGGTAATGTATCTTCATATGTTCTTAGATAATCACAGGCTTGTGTTCCTACATAGACATCGGGGTACTCTTCTATCGGTAGTGTAGAGGGTCTAACCGTAGCAGGACCAAGTTTGAATCGTTCAGTATAGTCTTCCTTCAGTTCTTCCCAGATACCCATCTCATCCCATCTCGCAGTCATATGGCTCAACAAGAAGGTACTGACTCTCGGACCGGGGATCTCATTCACCTCATCAAACCCGAATGCATGCAGCATAGGCTCTGCATCTCTCATATCAGGGATCGACCCATTATGGGGATACAGATGTACTTTACCGAAACAGCTCGTATGGTAACCAAGGCCCTTTAGCTCTTTAACATAGTTAGGGGTATCTTCTGATAGAGTATGCGGATCATTATTCCATAATCCATGTTCATGAGGATAGGTTCCTGTCATCAAGGATAGTCGTGCAGGAGCACATAAGGGTGCATTAGAATAGGTCTGAGTAAACACCTTACCCCGCTCTGCAAGCCAGTCAATATGGGGAGTATCGATAGGATACCCCTGAAAACCGAATACATCATGACGGAGCTGGTCTGCCATGATGAACAGGATATTCTTCATATTTAGCCCTTTATCCCACTAGATGTCATACCTGCGATATAGTATCGCTGGAGGAACAAGAAGAGGATGACAACAGGGATCGTTGAGAGTACAGCACTTGAGAAGATCAATTCCCATTCTACACTCTGGTCGGTGAAGAGATTCGCTATAGCGACTGAGATGACCTGTTTCTTCTCATTCCTGATGATGATCAAAGGCCATACATATGCATCCCAAGCCAAGAAGAACTTGATGAGTCCACCACTGATCAAAGCTGGTAGGATGTTCGGGAACATGACACTCCAGAAGACTCTCTTGTGGGAACAACCATCTATGATTGCCGCATGATAGAGATCATAAGGAATCTCAGCGAAGTGGTTCGAGAATAGGAATATAAGGAATGCATCAGCGACCCAGGGGAGGAACAGAGCAATGAAGGTGTCACTCATACCGAGGCCCTGAACTACGAGGAACGTAGGGATCATTCGTGCTTCAAAAGGGACCAACATGGTGAACATGATGAGCGTGAAGATCACTTTTCTTCCAGGAAAATCTAACATCGAGAGGACGAATGCTGTCATACTGCAGAAGATCATAGTCGTTGAGACCGTAGCTGCTGCTAAAAGAAGTGAGTTGAATATATTCCTATAGAACTTCAAATCTATGATCAGTCTGGTGAAGTTTTCCATGGTCGGAGCCAATGGGATAAAGGTCTTCCAACTCATCGGGATAACATAGGTAAAGAGTTCTGTTCTTGTCTTGAAGGCTGAACCTAACATCCACGCATAGGGGAGAAGGAAGATTATCGCTAAGACACCAAGCCCAATGAAACTGAATAGTTTCAAGGAACCTCTTTTCACAGGTCTCATGGTTAAGGTACTCATGCTTCACCTCTTTTGTTCTTTTGGGTGTAGTAACGCTGTAATCCAGTCACTAGGATCAGAATCATCGCAAGTATTACAGACATCGCTGAAGCATAACCCATTCTATTGAAGGTGAAGGCATACTCATAAATATGCATCACGACTACTCTTGTTGAATCAACCGGGCCACCGCCAGTAGTCAAGAGGATCGGCCCGAAGACCTGAAAGGCTCTGATAGACAGGGTCATAAGCAGAAACACGATGGTACGTTTGATCAGTGGGAGCGTGATATGGATCTGCTGCTGAATGTAGTTCACTCCATCGATCTTAGCTGCCTCATAATAGGAGGCAGGAATGGCAAACATCCCTGCAAGGAAGAAGAGCATGGTAAGCCCGACATTCTTCCATACAGTGATCCCTACTATCGCGTAGAGCGCCTGATCAGGACTGGTAAGGTAAAGCTGTGGTTTGATTCCTATAAGCTGTAGCATCGCATTGAATAGACCATTCGTAGGATGCATCATCAATCCGAGGATCGTAGTCATCACTACCATCGAAGAAACGACTGGAAGCAAAATGATAGTTCTATAGGTTGTAGTCCATTTCCGAGGGGTTACTAACAATAGAGCCAAGAGATAACCAAAGAACATCTGCAAAGGCACTCTCATGAGAAAATATTTCACCGTTGTCTTCAAAGAATTGAGGAAACGTTCATCCTGAAAAGCTTTCACATAATTCTCGAATCCAAGAAATACCTTATTCCCAGAGATAAGATTATATGAATAGAGGCTATATTGAACAGCTTTTAGGATCGGTACTAATTGAAAGGTGATCAACAGTATAAGAGTCGGTACGGTAAACAGTAGTATGGTTGAAAGTAACTCTTTCTGACCTGAACCCGGTATATAGGTTATCTTCTTCATCACTCGTTTCCTTGCTTTTAGATACTGCAGGAGCTAAAGAAGCTCCTGCAGATAGTATCTCTTATTTGAACTGAGAAAGCTGTGATTCAAGTTCTTTGATTCGTTGGGCCACTACAGTCTCCACATCAGCACCGAGCGCAAGGTCTGGATAGAGGGAGAATCCCATGATCTGATTGTACAGGACATACCCTGGTGTCAAGGGTCTAGCTTCACCATACTTGTTCATGATATCAGAGAAGAACTTCTGGTAATCCTCTGCATAGTACTGGGGATTATTCTTTGCAAAATCGACTCTTGAGACTCTGACTTTTGCACATAGTTTTAGTACTATTCTCACAAAAACCTAATAAACCCTTATAACATATCAAGAAAAAGTTTGACATAGTCCTTATATAGTACTAAAATATTAATACTAAGAGGAACACTATGGCACGACCTAGACGAGCTGATGGAAAGACTAAGATTCTACTGTTTACTACTAACGGATATCGCTATGCAATCTCTCAGGACTCTATACGGAACCCTGAAACAGGCAAATATTCTCATCCTAAGATCACCTACGGAAAAGTGACCGAAGACGAAAGATATATCCCGAATCAACGGTTCCTAGAAATGAGTACAGAAGAGAGAAAACGACTAGCGTTCCCTTCTAGTTGGAATCTTGCTGCTATCGATTCTGCTCCTCTTCCTCCTAGCAAGAACCGTGGCCGCCCTTCTTATACAGGGGAATCCCGAAGCATACTCTATGGCTCGACACTGTTCTTTGAGCAGGTCGCTAATGCCTGCGGTCTCAGGAAAGATTTGACAGTCATATTAGGCACGAGTGGAATCGTGGATGACCTTCTTTCGCTAGCATACTTTGACTTACTTCACCACGATTGCTACAACCACTTCGAATCTCGGCAAAAAGTTGAGTGGTATCCTACTACAAAGACCCTGACCCCATCGAAGATCACACGTTTGACACAGTCACTTACCGAACAGAATAAACAGGACCTCTTTGCCTGCAGAAAGGCTCGTATCAGCGAGGATTCCTGGATTGCCATTGACTCCACGAGTTTCTCTGTCTATGGCTTTAGCCTTGCAGACTGCCACTATGGCAAAAACAAAGAGCATGACCCGCTGCCTCAGGTGAATCTACTCGTATTATATGACGTGAAGAGTGGTATACCCGTCTATTTCCGGACATTGCCCGGGAATATCCCTGATGCAAGAACCCTAGATACCACCTTTAAGGAGTTTAGTTTCAAGGGATTCAAGCGTATCCACTATTTACTAGACAGGGGGTACATTACCTTTGAGGTGCTCGAGTCCTTAGTAAAAAACAAGGTTGGCTTCATCATGATGGCCAAGACTAGCGATAGGAAGATCAAGGCCGTTATAGAATCACTAGATGTCGATACGTTTTGTAGCACGGCCAACTATATGGGAAAGCACCAACTCTATGGTATGGATTGTGAATATCCCTTTGAGGTTCATGTGAAGAAAGAGCTAAGGGAACTCACCCCCTTACGCCTCTGTCTTTTCTTTGATCCTGAGCTTCAGGGAGCCAAAAAGAAGGAGATCGCAGATTTTATGTATCGACATAGCGAGAGCCTGCAATCACACATCGACGACATGATACCGATGACTGATGAGTCGATAGAGGAAATTTCTAAGTATTTTACCCTGTCGGTGGATGATGATACCCATATACTCCGATCGTTTGCAGAGAAGCGTGAGGTGGTGAGGCAAAAGTATGTCCGCTCGGGCTTCTTTTGCTGTATGTGTAATAATATGGACAAGCATGAGTACCCCCTTACCTACATACTGGACAAGTACCGCATGAGGGATGAGCAAGAGAAGGCCTTCATGTTCATCAAGAATACCCAGAACGGCAGACGTCTTAGGACTAGCACTGAGCTTTCTACGAGTGGGAGGATGTTCATCCAGTTCCTCGCCCATATCCTGAACTCCCATATCCACCATATCTATAGAAACAGTCCAACGCTTGAGAAGATGTTCCCAACACGCCGTCACATGTACGATGAGCTCATGAGCATCCGTAGGATCGAGCACCCTAAAAAGGCCAAGATCATCACTCCGTTTGTAGGTAAGCAGATTGACATATTCGATGCATTCGACTTCGAGATTCCAAAGTGCTGCCGTCCTATTTCGAGGAAGAAGAAAGCGAAAGTCGATTCTACATAATAGTACTAAAAATATACTGCAAAACTCAGATTAATAACTTTTTTCATAGTGTGGATTTAATGATTATACAGAGTATAATGCAGGTAGAGGGTAAATATGTCTAACAGAATTTTATATCATTATACAAATACTGAAGGTTTTAAAGGCATTTTATTTTAATATCCTTTAGTACTTTGCCTATTCTTAGTAAGGATATCTTGTACAAATTATAGATTAATTTGATAGAACCCTAACATTTAAGTAGTAAAACATCACCTATAGGTTTACACTTTAATAAATGGGTAAAAATCCACCGGTAGACAGGGAATCGGAATATTATTTATTTCGTTTGATGAAAAAAGGAATTTAGAAAGTTTATGGATATTACTAAAATTCACATTTAGGAGTTTTAATGAAAATGCTAAGGAAGATCATGATTATCCTGTTAATAAGTTTAATGCTATTAAGTAGTTGTGCAACATCAATAACTACTCGTATGGTAATGCAAAAGTATCCGGATGGGACTAAAAACCGAGATATGCTTGATGCTATTACATATGTATTGATAGAAAATGGATTCGAAATAGCAATGATAAATGAAAGTTATGGATTGGTAAATACTAGTTATCGAAAAGTTATTAGTGGTACTGATACTGCATTAAGCGTAGTCAGTATATTTGCAGCTGCAATGAGTAAAACGTCAAGCTCTTACAGCACATTTGAAAGAGAAATGATGATTAGTATTCAAGTGCTAGATAATGGATATAAAGTTATTCCAAAGATTAAACGCATCTCAAATACGCGAAGTTTATTTAGTACTTCTTCACAAGATAATGTGGAATACCCGACAAGCGATTCTGCTGAGGGTGGATTGGTAAATAAAATAATCCATGAAATTAATCATCAATTAAGAATTATTGATGATTATGAATGGACAGAAAAGGAAATTAGTATAAGTGATACATACTAAGACTAGATTTTGGAAAGTCTCTTA
>CAZLZY010000144.1:0-6351 GCA_964564075.1 uncultured Spirochaetales bacterium | reverse complement strand
GTCATCAGCCTCTCTCATGATCTGTTCTGCGGTCATCGCACTTACCATAGTCGCAGTGAATAGCAGTACGATCATCATGCTTAGTAGTTTTCTTTTAGTGTTCATGCTGTACCTCTTAAATATACCGGAGAGCTTCGACTGGCTCTATCCTAGCTGCTTTTTTCGATGGGATCATCGATGCTAATGATGCGATGGCTACTGAGTAGAAGAATACGAAGAGGGCTAGAGGGATGTTCACTTCAGGATAGAGGATCGATGAGATCTCAAAATCCATTCCCGACATAGCATCGGTGAAATCTATCCCGACCTGGTTCAGTATCTGAGTCAAGACTACTCCGAGGGTGACACCTATGAATGAACCGATCGTAGCGATGATCGCTCCCTCTAGGAAGAATAACCTTACGAGTTCTTTTCCGTGCATACCCAGTGCAGCGAGGGTCCCGATCTCTCGCATCCTCTCGAAAATGACCATCATGGTCGTGTTGATGATGACAGTAGAACCTAAGAGGAAGAAGAAGATCCCAACGAAGTAGTAGACATTCTGGGCAAGCTTGAGCATGCTAAACATCACATTGATATCTTTCCAGGAGTCAACTGCGAAGGTAGTACCTGTCGACTGTTCGAGTTTGTTCTCAATGATCGGTATCAGATCCTTCTCATTGACCCCTTCATCTGTCTTGATCAATACACTTTGTACCCCTGTATCCATTCTCAGGAAATATTGGACTCTATCGAGGGGAGCCCAGAACACTGCTGAGTTCATATTGGTAACAGGAAAGGAGGCGATACCGACAAGCTCCATGGTAATTGCATTCGTACCACGTGATGCCGTGGTTGAGAGCATCGTGACTCTGTCCCCGATCTCTAGGCCAAGATCATGTGCGAGAGTACCACCCATGATGATCTCATTCTTCCCATTCTCTGGGAGCCGCCCATCATATACGATCCTGTCAACATCGTGGTATGCAGCCTCTGCTTCGAAATCGACCCCCACCCCGAGAGCTCCATGGTTGGTCTCATCAATATAGAGACTTACCGGGAAGTTCGTTCTTGCAACCACTGCGGAGATGCCTTCAATACCTTTTAAGGCAGGTTTTACCTTTTCCCAGTCGACCATGAGGTGTATAGGATTGAACCGTTCATATTCCGCATAATCCTCATGTTGTATCTGTATATTACCTGTATAGTAGTTCTGCAGGTTATAAGCCATATCATTGGTCATTCCGGTGATGAGTGAGAAGAGCATGACGATACTCATCGCAGCGACTGCGATCGCTGTCGCTGAAAGTATGGTCCTTCTCATGTTTCGTGAAATATTACGGAGTGCTGTATGTATCAGTCTTTTGTTCATCATTCCCTCCCTACTGGTGGCTCAGACACGATGGGATATCCATCTTGAGTGCCCGGTTCGTAGGCAGATAGGCTACGAGTGTCGAGATGAAGATACCGGCGAAGAAGGCCAGTAGAATAGTTCCCGGATTCCAGGCACCTCTGAAGAGGCCTTGGATCCTGTATCCGATATCCATATCACGCATGATGAAGGAAAAATCTATTCCCACGTTTATGATGAAGAGATCGGCTATGATCCCGAGGACCACTCCCATAAGGGAGCCGACGAGTCCGATCCCTGCAGCTTCGAGCATGAACGCTATACGGATCTTGGCATCTGACATACCAAGGGATCTCATCATACCGAGCTCTTTAATACGTTCGAATATAGCCATGAGCATGGTATTTGAGATTCCTACTGCTGCGATGATGAAGATCAGGAAGAGGATCAGTCCAGTCCCTCCTCGTTTTGCCTCTGCAAGTGCTAGATAGTCACGAGCCATGGCCGTCCAGCTCATGACGGTGAGGTTATCACCATTAAGAAATTCCTGGATGACTGGAAGCTCCTCATCGACATCTGCGAGATCTGACATCTTGATATTGATCTCTGTTGCGGCTCCGTCCATACCGAGATAGTAGTCAGCGGTATCGAAAGGCATCAAGATGAGAGACCTGTTCACATTCGGGTTAGGGCAGTTAAGTATGCCGACGATCTCGAGGTCCATAGCTTCATAGAAGCCACCGTTGCCTCGGGCTAGGATCGTTATCCATTTCCCGACCTCTGCTCCAATATCTTCTGCGAACCAGGAGCCCATAAGTACGGCATCCTCATCCTGTTCTAAGAATCTGCCATCTATGAGAGTATCTCCAAAGTGAAAGACTTCGTTGTCTCTACTTGGATCGATAGCGGTCACGGTCACGGGCATGTTCCCGTCCTCCCCGAACTCTCGACTACTCAGGATCAGATCACCTGAGACTCTGATCCTCTTCGTAGCGATGATATCGTTATCACCCAATCTATCAACGATCGTATCAGGGTCCGTGATATTCAGATCCAACGGATACTGTTGTCTGTTCTCCCAGTACCCATCATTAAGGATCCTTGCTGATGCAGTCTCATACCATTTGAGGTTTCGTACTGATTCATATTCAGCACCCATGAGCATCGCATCGATGAATATGTACATCATGATACCGACGGCAATCGCCCCGGCAGTGATGAGAGTCCTTCTCTTATACCTTGTGAGGTTCTTGAATGCGAGAGAAATGAGGAATTTCATTAGGCACTCCTTTCATCACTCATGACCTGACCATCATGGAGGGTAATCAGTCGATCAGCATAATCCATGACCATCTTGTCATGGGTTGAGAATACGAATGTCGTATGATATTTCTTATTCATCTCTTTCATCAGTTTGAGGATGTCTTCCCCCGTCTTTGAATCAAGATTGGCTGTCGGTTCATCTGCTAGGACGATATCAGGGTTCTTGATCAAGGCTCGAGCGATAGCTACACGCTGTTGCTGGCCACCTGAGAGTCTTGAAGGTCTTCTGTTTTCCATCCCTTCAAGGCCGACCTCTTTGAGAAGGTCCATGGTTCTCTTCTTCACTTCATCCTCGGGTATATCGAGAAGTGAGAGAACGAAGGAGACATTCTCATATGCTGTTAATACCGGTATGAGATTATAGGTCTGAAAGACGAACCCGAGGTTGATCCTCCTGAAGTTCGTCTTATCCTTCTTACCCATAGTCGATACCTTCTCTCCATTGATCGATATCTCACCACCATCGAGAGCATCGATGCAACCGATAAGATTCAACAGGGTCGTCTTCCCTGATCCTGATGGTCCTGCTATGGAGATGAACTCTCCCTGATCGATGTCAAGTGATACTCCCCTTAATGCATGTACTACTGATTCTCCTGTGTGGTAATCTCTTATAACACCTTCGATCTTTATCATGGTAACCTCTCCCTCTTATTTCTCAGTTGTCTTCTTTTTAACTGTTTCGCTTTTCATTTGCTGTATCTGACCTATGGCTGTGGTACCCATGGTCGCTCCTAGATTCATCTGGTCTAGTGCAGAGGAGGGCAGCATCATCAATGTGCTGTTATTCTGTCTAATTCCCTCATATACCATGTTCATCGAACGGAGTTGAAGAGCTGTAGGGTTATCCTTATAGATCTTTGCAGCCTCTTCGAACTTCTCTGCGATCTCTACCTCTGCGGTACTTAAGATCACTCGTGATTGTCTCTCACGTTCTGCCTGAGCCTGTTTACTCATGGCATCCTCGAGCTCCTTTGGTATGATGATCTCGGTGATCTCAATCGAGAGTATCGTCACTCCCCAGGGATTGGTCTTCTTATCGAGCTTCTGCTGGATCATCTTTCCTAGTTCATCTCTCTCTGAGAGTAGTGAACTCAGGTCATGTTGTCCGATACCGTCTCGAAGAGCCGTCTGTGCTGATAAGATGACGGCATCAATGTAGTTCTCGACTTCGAGGATTGCCTGCTTCGCATCCCAGATCATCCAGAAGGCTAGTGCATCAACATGGACAGGTACGGTGTCTTTGGTAAGAGTCTTCTCTGCACTGAAGTCGGTAGCTCTGATTCGTGTGTCCACGAAAGCAGCGATACGATCGATGAAGGGGATGAGGAGGAACAATCCTGGACCATGGACCTTCTTAAAACGTCCCATACGCAGGATGACTACCTTATCCCATTGATAGATCAGCTGTACTGATGAGGACATCAAGAATCCTATAGTTCCAGCTAAAACTAAGGCCGTATAGGTAAGATCATAATTCGCTAGTAGGGATACCCATAGGCTGATAGTCAGTAACACCGTGACCACCCAAAGTGGCACGATAGCCATGATGATCCCACCGAAGAGTGCACTAACTGCTAGCTCTACGATACTCATGACATCACTATTTGGGTATACAGCGAACTGTATAACGACCCCGACAAGAACGAATAGGGCTAAGACGAGCAGTGAGAGTGAGTGATATGAATAGTCCTTATTCAGTTTCTGCGGGTGAAGATTCTTTATTCTTTTATTCTTCTCTTCAAATATATTAATCATTTCTTTACTCCTACTGACCGATATCTCGGCCAAGTTCTTCTAGATTGTCAATGAGTTCATCAATGGTGAAGCCATACGAATAGGCTTTTGAGATGAAGGTGCGCGACATCTCTGCAAGGATCTCCTCTCTCTGGACTGCAGAGAGTTCGATCTGCTTATCACTGATGAATGTTCCTGTGCCCTGTTGGGTCGTCACGATCCCTCGGATCTCCAACTCATTATAGGCCCGTGCTACCGTATTCGGATTGATCCGAAGATCAACCGCAAGGCTTCTTACCGTTGGTAGCTGATTGCCCTGGGTCAGCCGTTGGTCGGCGATAGCCATCTCTACCTGCAGGATGACCTGCTTATAGTAGGGGACTCCGCTTTTGGGGTCGAGACTGAATTCTAATCTTTTTAATCCAATTTCAGTCAAAACTACACTGGCTCCTTCTTTGTATTATTGTACTAAAGGACTAGTACAATAATACTATAGTACAACTATTTTTCTACGTCAAGGTTTCAAAGATGAGATTCTCGATAAAAACAGGAGGACTCGACTCGAAAAGAATGAAGACGAAGGGTATTGATCCCACTCCATATGATCGTACGTAAAAAGATAGCAGATCCGTTTTTAAAAGAGCATAATTCTTCTCATAAAGAGGATATGTGATTAAGAAAGGAACTGTGTGATTTTGGAAGAATATAGGTGGTAAAAATGGGAGAGTATGGTATTATGGGTGATTATACATTGTGGGAGTGTCGTAGTGTTAAAAAGGCGATTAACCTCTGTTTGTCTATTAGTATTATTAATATCATGTGAATTATTCGCGGTAGAATCTAAACAGATATTGTTCATCAGTTCCTACCGTCCCGAATTCCCCTCATTCTTCCAACAGATCTCTGGGATCCAAAGTGTTCTTGATGAAGGGAATCATACCCTCGATATTGAGTTCATGGATACGAAACGGTTCAATTCTGAGAAGAACATCAATATGTTTCATACGTTGTTAAAAGCGAAGTTATCACAATTACCTCCTTATGATGTGATCATAACTGGAGATGATAATGCTTTCATGTATGCATTAGATCAACAATATGAGCTTTTCGATGGGATCCCCATAGTCTTTCTTGGGGTAAATAATGTAGCAAAGGCATTAGAGCAGAATGCTAATCCTCAGGTCACTGGAATTGTCGAAGCGGTATCTATGGGCGAGACCCTAGAGATAATGCAGAAGCTTCACCATATTTCACGTGTCGTGGCTATTGGTGATGGGATGGTAAGTTCTCAAGGTGATATGAAGACCTATCAAGAACAATTTTCTTCATTGAAAGGATTAGAGCTGAGTGAGCTAGATCTAGAGACCTTGACTTGGGATGAATTGTCACAAGAGCTGAAGCATATAGAAGATGCTAGTGCCATACTACTCCTATCTGCCTATGTTGATTCAGAGGGTAAGAATCTCCGCTTCTCGCAAAGTTTACAATTGATCAAAGATTCAGCAGCTGTGCCTATCTATCATCTATTGGAACATGGGATTGGTAGTGGTATTTTGGGTGGGAAGGTGGTCGATCAACATTTACAAGGGGAGACTGCTGCAAAGATAGCCCTACAGATCATTGATGATGATATTCCTATAGGCGCTATACCGGTAATTACTGAATCACCTAATAGCTTCTTGTTCGATTATAATGAATTGAGACGTTTTGATGTCGCTTTGAAAGATCTTCCAACCGGTTCTGTGGTCCTAAATAGACCATTCTCCTTCTATGCACAATATAAAACCTATATCCATACGATACTCACCATCTTCTTTGTTATGGCCCTTTTCCTATCGATCCTGATAATGAATCTCTTGAAACGTCAAAAGATAGAGAAAGAACTCCGTAGGAGTGAGAATCGGTTTGTTACGATGTTCAATTCCACTACCGATATGGTAATAACGACCGATCAAAGTGGG
>CAZLZY010000143.1:0-6362 GCA_964564075.1 uncultured Spirochaetales bacterium | reverse complement strand
GAATAGTCTTGTTTCTCAGAGCTCAGGGGATGAATGCAAGATTCGTTGGGAGCTTTACAGGAGTATTCGGCATATTCGGTATGGTGAAGCTATTGGAAAATACCTATACCCAGAATAAGAATACCCTATTCCAGATCCGTATCTATGCAATAGGGCTGATGATTCTTGCTGCTGGTACTATCTCGGTAATCATAAACGAACCAGGGTCCTTAGGTATTGCCGGAATGATCCTTACCATTTCTGATGCACTTGTTCTCTGGCGTATGGGTGCAGGTTGGAAAAAGGATGATATAAAGGAGAGGAAGAACTTATTCATATACCTTTTGGTGATCCTGCTACTGTATTACAGTTATATTGCTGTTCTAATCGATGGTAGGGCACCCTTTTTCAGGTAAGATCAAAATAAAGAACATGCTAAAAGACCTAGAAGTGATAGAGGATGCTAAGGCACAAGTCAAGATAGGGCCTGTAGCTGTAGTTGGTAAGAAGAAATATCCTTTCATGAGTGATACCAGGGGGTTATAACGACAGGGCTTTGCAGTATGTGATGAGACTCCAGCAGGATTCGCTCTTCTGATGTGAGTGACTGTTTAGAAAGTAGATTCGATAAGATCGAGAATAAAGCGTTTAAAGAATTAGTCTGAAAATACCCAAACTCGAATAAATCTTTTATTCACTTGTTCTATTACGAGAAAAGAGGCCAAGGACTAACATCTTTGGCCTCTAAAAAGGGGTTACATAATACTTGATACTATCGGATCATCCTATTATAGGTATCCCTGCTGTGTTGCTTCTTCGATATAAAGTGCTGCTGCCTCATCTAAGATCTCCTTAGCACTCTTATCTCCTGCTACGATACCAGGAAGAACATTGTCTATAGCAGAACGAGCGATCTTGCTTGCAGGATGGTATCCGTAATTACCTGATCCATTTGCTATCGTCGTAAGTGCTGCTTCGATATATCTACCATCAGTATTCATCTCAGCTACCTTATCTCTAGTTACTAGTCCTAGTGCGGATGCTCTTACCTGACTCTCAAGATCTGCTACCTGCATGATGATCTTGAAGATATATTCAGAATCTACTGCTGTATTAGTAGGTATAGTATAGAATCCGATCGCTGCAGGTCCTGCATGAGGGCCACCTGCGACAACTCGAGGTGCTGGTGCGAATCCGATCTTTCCTACCATGAATGATTTTTCAGGATCATCCATATTTGGGGCACGGCTTGTCCATGTTACAGCACTTGCAAGATACCCAGTTTCAAGACCGATCTCTGAATCATCGATACTCCAGTTCAATCCTGCTTTACCCATAGTTGCTGTGTAGACCTCAACGATCTTCTCAACAGCTTTAACACCTTCAGGTCCATTGAATGCAGGGGATCCATCATCATTCAACCATGTACCACCATAGCCTTTAAGGAAGTTGTTGAACTCGATTCTCCAAGCCCATCCTGCATGAAGGTTGATGGTGAAGGGGAGATCGATACCTTCAACACCTTTGAGGGTATCAGCCATAGCAATGACATCATCATAGGTATCAGGTACTTCTAGACCATATTTTTCAAAGATTTCAATATTATAGAAGTAGTTCATTGAGTTTGCGGTTATTGGTATTCCATAGATCTTTCCATCCAAAGAACCGACTTCATACATAGCAGCAGAGATATCATCGAGGTCGTACTCATCCTTGTACTTCTCAATCAAATCATCTAGGGGCATTATCCAGCCTTCAGAAGCCAATTCATTTAGGAATGCATCATCAGCATGAACTATCTCATAAGGAGATTCTCCTGCTGATAAAGCCATTCTTACTTGGTCCTGTGCAGAACCTGAATCAAGTAACTGAGTATTGACTGTTAAGTTCTTAATACTATTCAACGATTCCAATTCTTCAGCATAGAATGCTGTGATTGGGAAACGCCAACCGATCATATTGATGGACGTAGGTTCTGTTGGTGACAGAGGATTAGACTCTTCCTGTACAGTCTCTTCCTGCTGCCCTCCTGCAAACACGGTAACTGGAATTGCCATCAAGATGATCATAATGATTAATACATACACTTTCTTACACATAATTCTCTCCTATTTATTTTTTAGTAACTCTCTCAAGTTCTTTATTACACGACTATATTTATAACTACTATCTTGTTAATTCATCGTAATCTAAGCATGGTACATGAAGGTTTTTTCTACAGGAAGGAAGTGCCTTTCCAGAAATGAGCTTCCCGTTTGCTACGAGCCCATCCTCTTCCCTATCTTGAAGTTCACAGATGAGCATTTCCCTACACTCACCAATCTGTTTCTCATAACTGGGATCATCAATCTTGTTTGACAGTTCATTAGGATCTTTGACGAGATCGAAGAACCATTCTCTTCCACTGAGTGCATCCCAGAAGTATTTATCATGCTTTCTTATGATGAACTGCCAACTTTCCGGTCTATTCATTGCTGGAGCATGTTCTCCATGGAGATATTCCCTTACTACATCTTTCTCATCCTGCTGACAGTAAGGTAATAATGATTTTCCTTCACAGTATTCAGGGATAGGGATATCTGCACAATCGAGTAGTGTAGGCATGAAATCAATGTGAGAAACAAGTGAAGTGGTATCCAAACCAGGCTTGATGTTGTAGCTGGCAGGAAATCTGAAGAAGTAGGGGATTGAGATAGATTGTTCAAGTGGAGTACATTTCCCGAACATATTATGGTCACCGAGGGTTTCACCATGGTCTGATGAGAAGACAATGATCGTATTGTCGAACAGATTCTTCTTCTTGAGATAATAGACCATTCTCCCAATCTCATAATCTAGGGCTGATAGTTGAGCATAATATGCTTTTCTTAAGCTGATTAATCTTTTCTTATCTAAAGACCCCCATTTTACCTGAAGATCTTTTTTCATAGGAACAGCATATTCATTATCCCAATCTCCGATCACTGGTTCAACAGGATCGATATCATCATATAGTGCAAGGAAGCTAGCCGGTGGATCGAATGGAGGGTGGGGCCTGTGATAATTCACCTGAAGATAGAATGGTTGTGTTGGATCCCTCTTTTCAATAAGGTCACAGGCTTCATTTGTTGTCCAAACATTGGGATGGAGCTCTTCAGGTCCAGCCCAACTTCTTGTGTACCAGGAATTATCAGAACAGACTTCGATTGCCGTATCTTGCACGGTATTGTTACTCTTTTCTTTCAGCCATTCATGGTAATCGCTCTCGCGATCATCAGTGAACCATTGGTTACTATACAATTTGATCTGATCGAAACCCATTTTTGCTCGTTGTGGATAGAAGTGAGTCTTTCCAACACAAAAAGTCTCATAGCCATTGTTCCTTAGGATTTCAGGACAGGTATTCTTATAGCGCCAAGGTACTCCATCCTGGTATCCAAGTCTATCGTGAGAGTTTGCAGTAAGACCTGTTAATAGACTTGCTCGTGCTGGGATACAGGTAGGATGTGCAGCATAGCCGCGTTGGAATATTACACTCTTTTCCATGAGATCATCAGTGAATGGTGTCTGAACTGGGTGTTTATCTAGATAACCAAAACAGTCAGATCTCCATTGATCTGGAAATAAAAATAGGATATTCGGTTTTCTTTTTGGCATGATATGGATCTCCTAACACGTATTACTTGATTGAGCTTCTCTTTATGAGAGAACCTGTTATTGATATATTCATTGGCTTACCAGAGAAGCCATCTATTCTTCTATCTAGTAAGTCTATAGCTGTTTCCACCAACTGATCATATTGAAAATCGATTGATGCTAATTGTGGGGTAGTTGCTAGCGCGACGTTGGTATTACGGCAACCGACAATCCCAAAATCATCTGGTACTGATAGACCTCTTGATTGAACAGCTTTAAGAGCTCCAACTGCATGATTGTCATTAGTACATAGGATGGCATTTGGCATGAGGTCTTTTTCTAGCCATGCAGAAACAGATTCCTCTGCTGAATTGATCCCCCATTCTTTGGAAGTGATGATATATTCATCTTTCCATTCGATACCTTTATTCTTATATGCCTGCATGATCCCTTTCAGTCGTCTTTCAAGAATGAAATATCTTTTTGGCCCAATCTTAAATGCTACACCCTTATACCCAAGGTTCAAGAGTTCTTCTGTACAATCTAAGAAGGTATTGTAGTTATCAATCCCTACCTGATCTATCTTTCGCAGCTCTAAGGCGGGAAAGAGGGTAACTACTGGTAGTTTTGTCTGACGTAAGAATTTTAGGAAGTTCTTATTGATCAAGCCAACCACGATGATCCCATCCACTAATTTCGCTATATTATTCAGTGTCATCTGATCTAGTGAATTCTCATAACAGATATTATGATGGATGAGGTTCATAGATCTTTTTTGTAATTCTTCATCAACGAGTTCAATGATTCGATTATTTAAAGGGTTCATAATAGACAATGGAAGTTTTTTATCACCATGATCGATTATAAGGGCTATCAAACCTGTTTTCTCTACGGCTTTTCCTTCTTGCTCAGTAGAACGGATGAATGAGCCTTTATTAGGGATAGTATCAATCAAACCTTTGGTCTTTAGAATATTCAGGGCACTATATATTGTCTCATTACTTACTTCGAATTGTGTCGCGAATTTCCTGACTGAGGGTAAACGTTCCCCAATAGAGAAGACTTCTGAAACGATCTTCTTTTCAATGATCTCTGCAACCTGCTCATGGAGGGGCTGTCCGCTTTTCTTATCAACCATATTACCTCTTCCTATAATAAACCGAACGTTATCGAACGTTCGGTTTATTATAGGTCTGAAATGTGAAACTGTCAAATAAGATTTTAAAAAAAAATGAGAAATGATCGCCTTGGTTAGAGATCTATCGAATAATAGCGTATTAAGAGCTTAGAGAGGCCCATTTCTACTGTGATACTGTTGTACCAATATTCAAAAGAAAGATAACAAACTAAAAGAATGGGTAGGGATAAGGTCGAAAGTAGTATTACCGAATGAAATTTGTCATTCGCTTTCGTACTAGGGGATTCTCTGTACTGATCTCTGCTGTAGCTTCCCGTTGTTTTAACAGGGTTGCCAGGTTCATCCCAAGGACTTCCATGATCTGTACTCCCTCAGCATCTTCTGCCGCATCACCGGGTTTAGTGCCATGTATCACATTCCAGTAATTGGAGGAGGGTATCAACATCTCTGAGTAGAATAGGAAATTATTCAGTTGATTAAAGGTTGGTAGTCCCCCTGATCTTCGTACGGCAACGACTGCAGCACCGACTTTATGGCGAAACATACTGTTATTGGCACTAGAGACATAAAAAGCTCTATCGAGAAAGGATTTCATTGTACCTGCAATAGCAGAAAAGTGAGTTGGGGACCCTATGATTATCCCATCAGCCTCTTTCATCTTCTGAATCCAGCCATTCACTTCATCGGAGATGGTACATCTTTCATCCCGATTCTTGACACACGTATTACAGGCTAGGCATCCCCGGATCAGTTTATTCCCAACGTGGATGATCTCCACTTCGATCCCTTGTTCTTCCAGTTTATCGGAAACGAATCGAATCGCTGCAAAGGTGTTCCCCTCTTTCTTTGGACTACCGTTGAATGCTACTACTTTCACTATTATTCTCCTCATACCTACTATGTGATCTCTAAAAGTCGATCTCCCAGAATGAAGGGTATTATTCATCTGATATATTTCATTATATGGTAGGGTAACTTAAACAATCTATAATAATGTTGAGTTTTGTGGTTTATCTCAGTTCAATGTGATATTATGGGTTTGGAGACAACCAATTGAGATAAGAGACTCTAATACATATCTTAAGGATTGAAATACAGATATACGGCATGATCATTCTTTTTACGATAAAGTATCTTAGCGTGATCTATATCACAGACGACTCGCTGTAGAGGTACTATGATACAAGTATCTAAAAGTATGAGGAGATGTTCTTATTATGGCTAAACAAAAGAAAAGGTATGCATATTATCGATTGATCACAGAGATTCCTGCACTCCTTCTTGTCGTGATGCTCACTTCTCAACATAAGTTGCAGATGTGGTTGGGCGTCTTTCTTGTAGGTGTCATCATCTCCCTCCGGTTCGGTAGATTCTTCTGTGGTTGGGTCTGTCCCATGAACACGCTTTTTAGACCGATAGACTGGGTTTATCGGAAACTTCATATCAAACGGTTCAAAACGCCGGCATTCCTTGCAAAGCCTTTGATACGATATATGTTTCTCGTGATCTTCGTGGTAGCTATGGTAGCAATGAAAGTGCTACAGATAAAAATCAATATTCTCCTCTATGTGATAATCCTATCAGTGATTGTGACACTCTTCTTTGAGGAGTCTTTCTGGCACCGTCATGT
>CAZLZY010000142.1:0-6411 GCA_964564075.1 uncultured Spirochaetales bacterium | reverse complement strand
GAAGGCATTTTGCTACGATATTCTTACCTGTTCCAGTCTCACCGAGAATAAGAACGGGTTCTTTGCTCTTTGCATATGAGCAGATCTTCGATTTAATGGCTAATATGCTCTCAGAATTCCCAATAAAAGGGATGTTCCCGAAGTATTTCTCAGATGGTGCTGTGGATGACTGGTGGTACATGAGGAAGGCAAAGATCTGATTAGCAAGATTAAAAGTCTTAGATTCTTTATGTATGATGGTCTGCTTGTGGTTGTGATAGGTCAGAGTCACCGTGTTCTTGTGGTTATGAATGATCAAGCCAGAAAATGACATGTGGTCTAGTTGAGATATCATGGGGTGAACGATAGACATATGATCGTTGAAGATTATTCCGTCTACCATGGCAGTTCTACAGCTTTTAATAACCAGATCCCAATTTGTAGTATGACTGAATGAGAATGATAGTTCAGCGTAGAGATGCTCGAAAGCCTGAGGATTACTCCCATAGGAAATCAAAGAAAACATTGGCAATACCCCTATATGATGAAGTGTGGGTATAGTAATATTATTAATCACTAATTGATATAGCTCTTAAGAGGTAGTTATTATTGAGGACACAATTACATAAAAATACAATAATAATTCACCATAATAGCCTGTTATAGGACTTTGTTCTTAAATTCGTTATTGAAACTATATACTCTACAATATACAATATGATGCTATGAAAAAGATAATAAGTTCTATATGTATAGTTATGATTCTCTTGGGCGGTATGAGCTTTGCAGAAACAACTTCTACACGAGGTATATCTGCAACGGAACAGGCTTTTCTAAATCTTGGGATTGAAGAGACAGAAGGATTAGAACAGTTCGGGTATGATCTACTCAATACTTCGGCACCTATCCATTCAGTACTAATTGATAAGGATTATGTGATTAACCCTGGAGATGCGTTAAGGATCTACATCTGGGGAGATTCTGTAGACTTCGGGACAATCCAGGGATTGTATGAGACCACGGTAGATCTTGATGGAGGATTGTTCCTCGCTCCAGCTGGTAGGATACCTGCCTATGGCAGAAGTATCAGTGAGGTCGAGAAGACCTTATCTGAGATGTTGAATTATAAATACAATAATATATCTGTTGATGTCGCTCCCGCTAAACTGAGAGATTTCACCATCTTCATCAGTGGATTCGTCAATAAGCCTGGACTAGTGACCGTTAACGGTCTTTGGTCCATTGTTGATACATTGGGGTTTGCCGGAGGAATCCAACAGGAAGGGACTCTCCGTAGTATTGAGCTCCATAGGAATGGAGAGACGGTACTTGTGGATCTATATGATCTCTATCTTAACGGTGATTCGATCGATATCACCATGAAAGAGGGAGATATCATCTATGTCCCTCCCGTAGCAAAAGCTTGTGCCATCTCTGGTCTGGTCAAAAGAGCTGGTATCTATGAGATGATCCATGGTGAGACAGTGAATGACCTTCTTGAGTATTCTGGTGGTCTTCAGGTTGCCGGAGCTGCATTGACTGCACGTTTGATCCAACAGGATGGGACACATGTACGTATCATCGAGGCTTCATCAAAGCTTCGTGATATCAAAGATAGATTTCTTGCTGATGGGGATCTGATCCTCTTAACTCCTAGTAATACCGTAGCTTCTAATATCATCACGGTTGAGGGTGAAGTTCACTACCCTGGGATCTATGATATTGAAGCATCACAGAATATGTCTGAACTTCTTAAACGTGTTGAACTCAGATACAATGCGGATCGCAGCTTTGCGACCCTGTTTAGAGATAGTGCCGACTTTGAAGATGATGGGATCGTCTTCTCTCCTCAAGATATTCTTGATGGAGTTACAGAAGACATAGTATTGAAGCCCTATGACACTATCAAGATATATTCAGCTAAGAAGAAGTACACTGTAGAGCCTATCAAATTTACTGGACTAGTTGAAACCGCTGAGGTGATCACCTATCGTGAGGGTCTAACGATCTTAGACATCATAAAGGATGTGACATTCAGCAAAGACTTCACAAAGATCGAACTTCGAATAGTTCGTGATGAAGAGGTCTTTGAGATAGTCGACCTGAGAGAACTATTGGTAAAAGGTGATCAGAAACAGAACCTCACGTTAATACCGGGAGATATGCTTGTTGCCGTAGAAAAAGAGGATGCAGATCTTCAGATGGGTATTCAGGTACTTGGACAGGTGACGCAACCGGGAATATATGATCATTTCGAGGGAATGAAACTCTCAGATGCTATAGCAGCATCAGGAGCCTATACACATCAGGCATATCCTCAAGCGATCATCCTGATTCGAGATTCAGTACAGAAGAGTCAGCTCGATCAACTGAAGAGAACCATTGCAATAACACAGAAAGAGTTGGATGCGCTAGAAGCAACAGTCTCCATTCAATCAAATCTTTCTAGTGATGAGAAGAACATCATCAATGCACAGATAGCAGGTCAGAGAGAGCTTCTTGCAACAGCGATAGTCGATCAGGGCGATATGCTCGGAAGGATAGCCTTGAATATTCCAGCTACTCTTGGGGAAATGAAAGGCTCACCTGATAATATCCTTCTTAATGAGGGAGATCAGATCTATGTTCCTGAAGAATCTGCCTATATTTCAGTTATCGGCGATATAGACTCTACCATCGCTCTTCCTTGGAAGGCTGCGAAGAAGGTCAAAGATTATCTGTTCGAACTTGGTGGTTTGCGATCTAGAGATTATACGATCTCGATCATCAAGCATAATGGGAAAGTCGTGAAAGAAGAGTCACTATTCTTTGGTTTTAGTAAGATTGAAAGTATCGTATTGGATCGAGGTGATGTTATCATCGCTGTTAAGAAGATCAATGTCCCTGCTGGAACCAAATTACTTGAAGGCCTAGCAGATGTGACCGATTCAGTCTATAAGATCATCTATTCCCTAGATACCTTGAATGTCCTATAGGGAGAAGATTTCAGTAAGGATCATCTGAGTGCAGGAAACAGCATATAATGCTGCAGTCTCGGCACGTAAGATGTTCGTCTTCAGAAAAGCCGGTGTGAAGCCGGCTTTTTTCATCTGTTCTAGCTCAGAATCTGAGAGACCACCTTCAGGACCAATGGCCAATGCAATAGGGAATCGCCCCTCTGTTTGAGACGCATACTCCTCGATCGAAGTCTTTAAAGACTTCGAAATCAGCTCTTCCTGATGTAGGAAGATGAGCAATCCTCGGTCAGCCCAATCAGTTTGAAGTGAGGAGAAAGGGATAGGTGAAGCTATCTTTGTTCTCACGGGGGAACCACACTGCTGAAGTGCCTCATCTCTGATCGTCTCCCATCTTCCTAACTTCTTTCTGCTGTCTTTTGAGAGAAGATCCGGGAGGGAATACTCACTTTGTACTGGGATGATCCTAGAAACACCTATCTCGACTGTTTGTCTGATCAAGGTATCGAACTTCTTTCCCTTTAAGATAGATTGATATAGGTGAATCTCTGGAAGTAGTGTCTGTGGTGGTAATGCATTCTCTCCAGATCGGGCTATTTCGATATTCTTGTTACAGGAGACAGTACAGGAATGGTCTTTCAGATTGATACTATTCAATAATAGATCCCAAAGTTCACCTGATCCATCTCTTCCTACGAACTGGGACCCCTCTTTGAGACGAAGGACTCTGATGAGATAATGATACTGTTTATCACGAAGCTGGAGCAGATGCTCTCCCTTGAAGGAGTCTGGTAGAAGAAATACTCTCATTAGATGATCTCCTGCAGTTAGGAAAGGATCTGAATGGTGATATGACGTGTTCTAGGACCATCAAACTCACAAAAATAGATTCCCTGCCAAGTCCCTAGTAATAGTGTTCCCTGGGAGATGGGTACCGTAACACTCGATCCCATAAGACTAGCTTTGATATGAGCTGCAGAATTCCCCTCCATATGGAGGTAGCCATCATCGAAGGGGACGACTTGAGATAACTCTCGGATCATGTCATGGCGCACATCTGGGTCGGCATTCTCGTTGATAGTGATCCCACAGGTAGTGTGAGGAGCATAGACTAAGCAGATACCCTCATCAATATCATATGCTGATACGATCGCTGAAACACGGTCCGTTATATCGATAATTGAGACGGGGTTCTCTGTCTTTATACTTACATATTTAATCATACTATTCTCCCTCAGATAAGTATTGTAATGCTCGTTTCAGTACGGTGTCAAAATCAAGATCGTAAACAGGAGGGAAATCCATAAGATATTGGTATTCAAGTCGTAAGATCCTCTGTAGATATCGTTCTGACAGGGTCGATCCGTCTGAGATGATTGATTGGATGAAGGAATCTGATACAGCCTGGTTCTGAACCGGATTCTCGATGACGAACTCACTGAAGAGATCTTCATTGAGGATGGTGATATACTCTTCAATCTGTTCATCTGTCAGTTCTTCAAGCTCTACAGGGATATCTGGTTCTATGCCGATCTTATGGATATCAGAACCGTTTGGTGTAAGATATCGGGCGGTAGTCAGTTTGAAGTAGTCATTACCATAGGGATAGACTCCCTGTACAAGACCTTTACCAAACGAGGTAGAGCCGATGAGTATAACTCTCTCATTATCTTTCATGGCTCCGGCTAGGATCTCTGCTGAAGATGCAGAACCTCCATCAATGAGCATGACTATCGGAACATTCACTGGGATAGTAGTCTGTTTTTGAGTTCCTACCACAGCGGTATCTTCAGGGTCATTGGTCTCTAATGTGAAGACTGTATCATCAGAGAGGAACATGTCTGCAATCTGCTGACTTGCATCAACACTACCTCCTGGATTACTTCTAAGGTCTATGATGAGTGAGGTGAAACCTGTCTCTGCGAAGGATTGAAGTGCTTCGAGCACCTTCTCTGGTGTATATGGGGTGAATTCTAGGATATGAATATACCCTACAGAGTCAATCAAATCATGTTGTACTGTAGGTATCTCTACGACTTCTCGCTCGACTTTGATCTTAAAAGTAGATCCACCTCTAGTTATCGTAAGATTAACTATCGTTCCGGGTTCTCCACGTAGCTGGCTTGCAGCTTCTCCAACGGTAAGCTCGATAACATCATTGCCATCAATATGGGAGATCAGGTCTCCTGCATGCAATCCTGCTTTATAGGCAGGTGAGCCGACAAAGGGAGAGACGATGGTTACCCTATAGGATTGAGGATCATCAAGATCGATAGTATCAGGATTAGGTTTAGAGATATAGGCCCCGATCCCACCATAGACTCCGAAGGCAAGATCAGTAAGAGCTTGTGATTCCTCTTCTGTGATATATGAGGAGTAGGGATCATCAAGAGCTGCGAAAAGAGCTTTAGCCATCTCATCATAGATGAGTTCATGGTCAAATTCAAAAAGGAAGTTCTCATCGATGGATCTATACAGGGTCTCAATTCGCTGCATGTTCACGTCAATGGTATCTGAGGTAGGAATATCCTGCTGTGTTAAAGGTGTATCAGTAGCACAGGAAGCTCCGAATCCCAGGGCTCCAGCTAGTACTACTATAAAGATTCCTATATATATGAGTGTTTGCTTTTTCATATTCCCAATATACTATAGAAGAGTTCCTATTGACCACAACCTTTGAGGTCTTTACACTTTGATTATGATACAACAGAGAAAAAAACAGTTTATTATTATCTTACTTGCTTTAGTCTGGGAGGTCTCACGTATGGGACTCTTATGGCATATGAACGATCGCATACTCGCTCCTGTATTCAATTCAGTGAATCCCTTATAACTTATCTGGTTGATCTCACCAGCTATCGTTATCATTGCAGGATATCTTATTCTCCTATTTGAACCTGCTGCTGAACATTTACGAATACTATTATTCATGAGTAGATGTTTTTATATAGTCTTAGGTTTGATTGGGTTGACCACTCTATTATATAATAGCTATCAGATACCATTCACCATGAGAGAATTAGGGATATATTTAGGAGTGATACTCCTAGATTCTATCTTTTGTATAGTACAGTATTATGTGACAGTTCGTAGAACCCATTAGGAGGGCCTCTTGATAACATATATTCCCTACCCGACTTGGATCTCTCCAGAAATCATCTCAGGTCTGCCCATACGTTGGTACGGACTGATGTATGTGTTCGCATTCATCACTGCATATCTCGTGATAATCTATCAGATCAAAAAAGAACCTATTCCTGACTTCACCATAGATGATGTCGTTTCTCTCCTATTATGGTGCATCATCGGATTACTCTTAGGAGCCCGATTGATCGCGACAACAGTATATGATCCTACACATTATTATCTTACCCATCCTTGGATGATCTTCTGGCCATTTAGGAGCGGTAGTTTCGTAGGATTGCAGGGTATGAGTTATCATGGTGGAGCTATTGGCGCTGCGGTAGGAGATCGGAAG
>CAZLZY010000141.1:0-6413 GCA_964564075.1 uncultured Spirochaetales bacterium | reverse complement strand
GAAGCTATTGCGAAGGCTATCGAAGAACATATCGGTTCTTCTGAAGATCTGCATGATTATCCAGCATTACCTGATGAAGAGGATGAGATCAAGAACAAACAGATCGAACTATCCTTCTCAGAGAAGAAGACTCAGGCTGCCAAGGCTGATATCTGCCCCGTCTGTGGGAACGCGACCTTCCTGAACATCGAAGGATGTAAGAAGTGCTTCTCCTGTGGACACAGTGAATGTTGATCTATTGTAAAGGCAGCATAGCCTATACATAGCCGTTACTCATCCTATATGATCTGATCATATAGGAATGGATGGTAATCAATTGGACTCATTATTTAAAACCTATTCTGGACTTGATAGAAGTATATATATTCTTTTCCTTTCACAAGTAGTCAACCGTATGGGGGACTTCGTGCAACTGTTTCTCGTCCTCTATCTGACATCACGAATGGGTTTCACCGAAGGTGCCGCAGGAAGATTCCTCATGGGTGCAGCTGCGATGAATGGGATAGGAGTGCTTCTTGGAGGTGCTCTATCGGATAAATTCAACCGAAAAGTCATCCTCACAGGTAGCCAAATACTCTTCGCAGCATTCTATATCGCATGTGGATTCTATACGGACTCTATGGTTGCCCCATGGTTGATACTCATCTCTTCAGTCTTTAGAGGCGCTACCTGGCCTGCAACGAATGCTATGGTCATAGATCTGACGAATGGTGAGGAACGAGCACGAGCCTTCTCACTGCTCTATCTTGGTACGAATGTCGGGGTGGCAGTCGGTCCACTCATAGCTGGATTCCTCTTCAACTCACATCTGAATTGGCTCTTCTGGGGTGATGCGCTGACTACCTTGATCGCAGCAGTTGCCGTGATCTACCTCGTCCCTGATACGAAACCGACACACGAGGAGATCAAAGAGTTCACAAAAGATAGGGTAGATGGTGAACGGGCTGAAGCGGGGACCGCACTCGGTGCCTTCCTGCGAAGACCCGTCCTTGTGATCTACCTATGTGTGGCTCTCTTGTCGAGTTTCATGTACGCACAGATGAATTTTACGATCCCATTACAGATGAATGATCTCTTCGGTATAAACGGACCGCGACAGTTCGGCTATATTATGACCTTTAATGCAGTTATCGTATTAGTCTTTACCGTCTTGATCACCCATATGTCCCGGAAGAATAGACCGATCGCTAATATTG
Organism: uncultured Spirochaetales bacterium; assembly: GCA_964564075.1. Taxonomy (GTDB): domain Bacteria; phylum Spirochaetota; class Spirochaetia; order CAKZLE01; family CAKZLE01; genus CAKZLE01. The sequence continues at coordinate 5,217 of CAZLZY010000141.1, read as the reverse complement.
CGATCTCATCAGTATTCTTCACGATTGGGTTCGGGATACTCTTAGGTGTCACTACTATGAGGTTCTATCTTCTCTCGACTTTCATCTGGACGATCGGAGAGGTGCTCAATGTGACTAGTTCGAATGTCTTCATCTCGCGACACACCCCGATAACACACCGGGGTCGATTCAACAGTATCATCAATCTCGTCCATGGCGCAGGGTTTGCATTCTGTCCCTGGATCTCAGGGATACTGCTTGAGAATACGAGTTTCTCGTATCTCTGGAGAGTGGTCGGGATAGTAGGTATTGTTGCAACGATCCTCTATATCATCCTATGGCTAGTGCTTAAGTCTCGGGAGGCTTTTGAACCTGAATCAGCTTCTACTGAATGATTCGGAGCACATGAAGTTCTAACAGAGAATACCTATAAAGACAGGTATTGTATGATATGATACAATATTAGATTATAGATAAACATCTTTTTTTTGGGGGGTAGGGTGAAAATTCAGAAACAACAAATGATGCGTGAAGTCCTCAAAGGGTTACTGCCCTTGGGCATCGCAGCTATCTATTTTTTTGGATGGCGATTTATAGCCATATTAGCTGTAGTGACAGCAACGGGAGTGGTATGTGAGGTCCTCATGGCTAAACGCTATGAACTGAAGATAACAGAGTCCTTATTCGTTACTGCAATGCTCTTTTCCTTATCATTACCACCCGGGATGCCCTTATGGATGGCCTCTCTTGGTATGGCTTTCGGTATCGTGTTCGGTAAGATGGTCTTCGGTGGCTTTGGACGGAATATCTTCAATCCTGCGATCACCGCAAGAGCTTTTGTCTATGTGAGTTTCGGGGTCCCTATGACAGCTCAATTCTTGAATCCTGTCAGTAAGTTCCCTGGGGGGCTAGCACATTGGGTCACCAATGCAGATGCCGTATCAAACGCGACTCCTTTAGTGACGAAGAGTTCTGATCTCTTATCTGTTCTGATCGGGTATATTCCCGGCAGCTTTGGAGAGACCTCGGCAATACTCATCCTCATAGGTGGGGCCTATATCCTCTATAAGAAGGCAGCGAACTGGAAACTTACCGTCTCCTCTATCGTAGCTTTTCTGATCTTCCAGACCATACTCTGGGCTGCCGGCGTGAAAGAGAGTGTAGATCCTCTCTATGCACTGCTAAGTGGATCTTTCCTCTTTGCAGCCTTCTTCATGATAACCGACCCGGTCTCATCTTCGCAGACCACTGATCTTGGACGTTATATCTATGGGGCTCTGTTCGGTGTCCTGACCGTTCTGATCAGGATCTTTGCCAGCTGGCCAGAAGGTGTGACCTTCGCGATCCTACTGGCTAATATGTTCGCTCCTCTGATCGATTATCTGATAAAAGAACAGAAGAGACGGGCGAAAGAGAAGCTAAGACTGAAGGAGGCGAACTCATGAAGAAAGATAGTTTTTATTTTCTGAGAGTATACCCTCTGATCTTCATGCTTCTCGTAACGATCGTCTGTATCTCGATCGTCACAGGACTGCACCTCTCTACGAAGAGTAGAGTCGATGCGAATGAGAACCTATTCTTGAGAACTACCGTATTACAGGCTGCTGATGTAGCTGTTCCTGAAGACTTTCGGGAAGTGAATACGCTGTTCGAATCGATAGTCGTAGATAAAGAGACCTATTATGTAGTCTCAAAACCTGATGGGACGATATCCTATGTGGTTCCGACTGAGGGAGCAGGTCTTTGGGGACTGATCAAATTGATGGTCGGTTTCACAGAAGAGCTGGAAGAGCTGACTGGTATTGGGATCTTCGCACAGAATGAGACTCCTGGATTGGGAGCTCGTATCGAAGAAGAGTGGTATAGAACCCAATTCACTGGAAAAAAAGGCCCCTTTGACCTCGTTGATGAGGGTGCCGGAGATGCTCCTGATGAGATCGATGCGATAACCGGAGCAACAAGGACATCAAGAGCTATGCTTTCGATCCTCAATGATGTGTTCGTCTCTGGACCTGCTGTAGTGAGGGGGGAGTAATATGGTAAATTCAAAACTTAAAAAAACATTCTTGACCCCTTTGGGGAAAGACAATCCGGTCTTCGTTCAGGTCTTAGGTATCTGTTCGACGCTTGCAGTGACAAACAAGCTAGAGAATACCGTTGTCATGACATTGGGTGTTATGTTCACCACGATGCTATCGAGTTTTACGCTATCTCTGATACGAAAACATATTCCTGCACGAATACGAATGATGGTAGAGACGATGATCATCGCGACCTTCGTCATCATCGTTGATATCGTACTAAAAGCATTCATTCCAGATATATGGAAACAATTGGGACCCTATGTTGGTCTGATCATCACAAACTGTATCATCATGGGACGAGCAGAGGCTTTTGCTCTGAACAACAAACCGGGACTCTCCCTCATTGATGGGTTAGCTTCCGGGATGGGATATGCGTATGTACTCATTATCATCGCATTCATTCGTGAACTTCTTGGTACTGGTTCTATCTGGGGTATTCAGGTCCTAGGTGACTGGTGGGTCAACTGGACGATCATGATCATGCCTCCAGGGGCATTCTTCATGCTAGCGATCTTTATCTGGGTCGTTCGTGAAAGTCTTATGAAAGAGAAGAAGGAGGCCTAGATGAGTAGTAGTATGTATCCAATAGCAGTTTTCTTTGCAGCTATATTTACCAATAACATCCTTCTGACGAACTATCTGGGGATGTGTTCATTCCTCTCTGTATCGAGAGAGCTTAAGACCTCAGTCGGACTCGGAATAGCTGTGACCTTCGTCATGGCCTCAACTACCGTACTCAACTGGATGGTCTATACCTATATCCTCCTACCTTTCGATCTTATCTATCTACGATATATCGTCTTCATCATCGTGATCGCTGCATTCGTACAGTTAGTAGAGATGATCATTGAAAGGACGAGTGAGGGGTTGTATGCAGCATTAGGAATATTCTTACCACTTATCACAGTGAACTGTGCGATCCTCGGGGTCAGCCTTTTCATGGTCATTAGAGAATATACTCTGATCACATCATTCTTCTATGGACTTGGAAGTGGACTTGGTTGGTTCTTAGCGATCCTAGCGATGGCTGGAATCAGACAGAAGTTAGCTCGAGCGAAAATACCTCCAGGGTTAGAGGGAGCCGGTATCACATTAGTGATAGCTGGTATGATGGCACTAGCATTCATGGGTTTTTCCGGAATGATCACAATCTCATAAGGGGAGTAAGATGGTAACAACATTTCTTGTCAGTTTAGGCATCATGTCTGCGATCTCCTTGGTATTAGCTCTACTTATGGTGATCGCTGATGCGACGATCGGTAATTATGGTGATGTGAATATTACCATAAATAATGATAAAGAGCTGACCGTCAGAGGCGGACAGCCACTTCTGAAAGCACTCAATGGTGAGGGCGTCTTCATCCCCTCCGCATGTGGTGGAAGAGGGTCCTGTGGGCTGTGTAAGGTCAAAGTCCTTGAAGGTGGAGGACAGTACCTCCCAACAGAGCTCCCCTGGATCTCTGAAGAGGAGAAGAAGGAGCATATTCGCCTCTCTTGTCAGTTCAAGGTAAAGAATGATATCTCGATCCAGATCCCTGAAGAGCTCTTCAAGGTCAAACAGTTCAGGGCAAGGGTTGAGAGTATTAAAGATCTCACCCACGATATAAAAGAGGTTCGTCTAGCTCTCATCGATCCTCCTGAGATCGAGATGACTGCAGGCCAGTTCGTCCAGTTCCAGGTACCGGAGTATGAGCTTACCGATGAACCTGTCTATCGAGCCTATTCGATGGCATCAGTTCCAAGTGATACCAAACATGTAGAACTTGAGATACGTTTAGTCCCCAACGGGATCTGTACGACCTATGTCCATAAATACCTCAAAGAGGGTGATAAAGTCGAACTTAATGGGCCATATGGTGATTTCTATCTTCGTGAAACGGATCGACCGATCATCTGTATCGCAGGTGGCTCTGGTATGGCACCGATCAAATCGATCCTTCTTGATCTTGCATCTAAGGGAAGCGAGCGAAAGGTTCAATACTTCTTCGGTGCTCGAACCAAAAAGGACCTGTTTCTTTTAGAGGAGATGCAAGAGCTAGAGAAAGAACTCTCCGGTTTCTCATTCCTCCCAGCTTTGAGCGAACCGCTTGAAGAGGATAAATGGAAAGGCGAGATCGGTCTGATCACTGACGTAGTAGGAAAACTTGCTGAAGACGGCACAGAGGCAGAAGCCTATCTATGTGGTTCTCCTGGTATGATAGATGCCTGTGTGAAAGTACTCACAAGCATTGGGTTACCGGAAGAAAGAATCTACTATGATAAGTTCGCTTAGGAGGTACACATGAAACAGTCTCCACAATTCACACGTATACAAGAACAGATGCGACCGGGTGTCCTTACACTCGATGGATTTCTCGGAACTGATGAGAGGAACCTGATAGATATGCTTATTGAGGATGATGGTACCGTACGACGGAACGGTCTGACGCATGAGAAGATAGCACAACGGATGCAGTACTTCAGAGATAAAGGATTAGATGGTCTTGGTGAGTTTCTCTCCATTGATGATCATTTTGAGGTTCGTGTCGATTCTGTTCGTGGCAAACTGCCATCCCCTTTCGGAGGTCCCGGAATGTACGAGAAGGTCAATACGACTGTTCGGAACCTGAAAAAGGGCCAAGAGGTAGTCTATACTGATCTTCATATCCATTTTGTGAAAGATCACGGTTTCTATGAGGGGAAGGGCTCAAACTTCAGATTGGAGCCTGAAATACTCATCACTGTTCTAGAAGTAGCACTTTAACATATTTGTAAAAAGTGTCAAAAACAAGCTTTAGCCCAGTGTTGTCATACATATCATGGTATTTTCCTTGTATAAATATACATATTGTCCCATAATGTAAGGCATAAAAAAATAAAAAGGTGGTAGAGATGAAAAGAACGTTAACAGTCTTATGTTTGCTAGTTCTTTTAACCTCAGTTGCTTTCTTAGCTAGTTGTAGCAAAGAAGAACCTGTCGTTGAAAAAGTAGCTGAAGTTAAGGCTACAAGTGAAAAAACTGTAGTTGTTGTCGATCCTGAAGAAGCAAAGATGGGAGGAGTCCTAGTCTTCGGTAGATCTGGAGATTCTGTTGGATTAGATCCAGGTCGTGAGACAGATGGAGAATCCTTCTATGGTTCAACAGCAGTATTTGATACTCTTGTTGAATTCAAAC
>CAZLZY010000140.1:0-6449 GCA_964564075.1 uncultured Spirochaetales bacterium | reverse complement strand
CTCAATGGGCTATCAGAAGAGGTCCTCTTCAGAGCTTTCGTCATAGGTATGCTTCATCCTGTGTTCGCACATACCTTCCCATTATGGAGAAAGGGTATATCGGTTGCAGGTTTGATATCGGTAGTCCTGTTCACCCTCGCACCCATAGCCATAGCCTTCGATCCTTTCTCGATCACCCATATAGACCCCGTGCTACAACTCCTGACTCTAGGACTTGGGCTCTTCTATGCGTTCATGTTCGAGTATACCCATTCACTCCTAGGTCCGATCCTCGTCCATAATCTCTCCAATGGTATCCTGTTACTCATGATATATCTCATGCGTTTCTTCGGAGCTTGATTTTCTTATTATGAGCGAGTATATTGTCTAGAGTAGGATGAAGCGGTGATGGTTTTTCACACCGACTGATAATATCTTACGAGACTAGTATTATTTTAAGAAGGACTTGATCTATGATGGACAGGTACCACAACACAACCTACCTCAAAATATATTTCCTCATAGATGAACCCTTTCTGTATTTAGATAAGGAGTATCCCTATGAACACTCAAGACTTTCAAAGAAGAAAAGTAGATAACATACCCATTACGATGATCACCTCCTATGATAGCTGGAGCGCTGCTCTCATCGAAAGATCCTCAGTTGATACGATCCTCGTAGGGGACAGCCTTGCGATGGTCATGCATGGTGACAGCTCAACACTCTTAGCTGATGCACAGATGATGGCTATGCATGTTCGTGCAGTCAGGCGGGGTGCACCGAAGAGTTTCATCATCGGTGATATGCCGTTCTTGAGCTATAGGAAAGGGCTTCTTCCCGCTATGGAGACCGTCGAGATGTTGATGCGATCAGGTGCTAATGCCATCAAGCTTGAGGGAGTTACCGGTCATGAAGATATCATAGAACATATCATAGGCTCTGGAGTCCCCGTCATGGGGCATCTCGGATTGACCCCTCAATCAGTCAATCAGTTCGGTGGATATCGAGTGCAGGGGAAGAGTGATAAGGATCAGACCCGAATCCTAGAGCAGGCGAAGAGGCTCGAAGAGCTCGGATGTTTCTCTGTGGTACTAGAATGTATCCCCTCCGAGCTAGGCAAGAGGATCACTGAAGAGCTCACGATCCCGACGATCGGTATTGGTGCAGGTAGTTTCGTTGATGGACAGGTTCTCGTCCTACACGATCTCCTCGGTCTCTCAGAAGCTACACCACCTAAGTTCGTCAAACAGTATCTACAGGGAGCCTCTTTGATCATTGATGCACTAGATCAATATGATCATGAATCGAAAGAGCGTACCTTCCCCTCAGAGAAGGAGAGTTATAGATGAAGATCATAAAAGATCCCTACCAATGGAAAGCTGCTATGCAGCAGCAGAAGACAACAGGTGCGAGTATCGGTCTCGTTCCCACCATGGGTGCTCTTCATAAGGGGCATGTGAGCCTCGTCGAGAGGTCCTTGAAGGAGAATGATATCACAGCAGTGAGTATCTTCCTCAACCCTACTCAGTTCAACAACGTTGATGACCTAGAGAACTATCCTGCGACTTTTGATGAGGACTGTAGGATACTAGAAAGACTTGGAGTCGACTATCTATTCACACCGACCTATGCTGCTATCTATGCTGATGGATTTACCTATCAGGTGATAGAGACTGAGATCACCGGTCGCTTCTGTGGAGCTGCAAGGCCCGGGCACTTCACCGGTGTTCTGACCATCGTATTAAAATTACTGATACTCACAGATGCAACTCATGCCTATTTCGGAGAGAAGGACTGGCAACAGTACCGCCTTATTGATGGGATGGTGAGAAGTTTCTTCCTTGAAACACAGATCGTTCCCTGTGAACTGATCAGAGAGGAGAGTGGGCTTGCTTTAAGTTCCCGTAATGCATTACTCACCTCTGCACAGATTGAGACCGCTCCCTATTTTAACCAGATCATCTCATCAGGTATCCCGGTTGATCAGATGGAGAGATTGCTCGTAGAACACGGGTTCCGTGTTGATTATATAGAACGATGGGAAGATCGACTGCTTGCAGCGGTATTCCTTGGAGAAGTGAGGTTGATAGATAATGTCAGAATCAAGTAAACGTATCGTACTAGCCGTATCAGGATCTATCGCAGCTTATAAATCGGCAACTCTCGCCTCACTTCTGGTGAAATCAGGGTATGAGGTGCAGTGTGTAGTGACAGCGACAGCACTAGAGTTCATTGGTGTTTCTTCCCTAGAGGGGATCACCCGACGACCGGTGAAGCGTTCGCTTTTTGAGACTCCGCATACCATCGATCATATCTCACTAGCAGATTGGGCAGATCTCATGATCGTCTATCCTGCATCAGCGACGACGATCGCACGACTTGAGTCAGGGACTGCAGAGGATATCGTATCTGCGCTCTTCCTAGCCAATGATTTCAGGGTCCCATATCTTATCGCACCGGCGATGAACAGCAATATGCTCTCCCACCCTGCAGTGATGAGAAATCTTAAGAACCTGCTATCCTGGGGTGTTAAGATCCTTCCGACGGAGGAGGGGACCTTAGCCTGTGGAGCCTATGGTAGTGGTAAACTCCTCTCCCCAGAACAGACCTTCGAGATCATCAGGAGTTCCCTATGAGAGTCCTTATCACCTCTGGTGGTACAAGTGAGTATATAGATGGGGTGAGAGTCATGACGAACCTCTCTTCAGGATCTACAGGTAGGTGTATCGCTAAGAGCTTCATAGAGGCTGGCCACGAAGTACATATGTTGTTCGGGAGATTCGCCTCCTATCCTGAAGGTGTCGCTACGGCTATTCGTTATAGTGATTTCAAGGATCTTGAAGATAAGCTTACGTATGGGTTGAATCACCATATCTTTGATGTGGTCATTCATCTTGCTGCGGTAAGTGACTTCTCACCTGAAGCGATCATCTATGAGGATGGAAGGAGTGAGATCCCCTCCTATAAGGGGAAGATCTCCTCATCTGAGACCTTCATGATTCGTTTCAAGAAGAATCATAAGATCATTGATAGGATCAAGAGCTTCAGTGCTACAGATCTTATCTTGATAGGTTTCAAACTGACCAATACTGAAGCTACTGATGAACGCAAGGCTGCGGTGGACGGACTCCTCTCAAGAGGTCTTTGTGACTTAGTGGTCCATAATGATCTTCATGGGATCAATGGCGAGAAGCATGAAGCAGCCTATTATAGCGATAGAGGATGTCTTGGTACTAGCAAGACAAAAGAAGAGATGGCAGCATGGTTGCTTGATTATCTAGGAGATATAACATGATCTTATGTATAGATGCCGGAAACACACAGCTCTATGGGGGACTCTTCTCAGATGGGAAGGTAGTATTACGTTTCAGAAAAGTCTCAGATATGGGAATCAGCTCCGATGAGCTTGGTTTCTTCCTGAAGGGTGTGATCAGAGAGAACGGGTTCGATCCTGAGGAGATTCGAAGGATCGCCTGTTGCTCAGTCGTCCCTGATCTGAATCATGCCCTCGTGAATAGCTGCAGAAGGTATTTCAACCATGACCCTTTCATGTTGAAGACCGGTGTGAAGACCGGGTTGAAGATCCGATATAAGAATCCAGGAGCGGTAGGAGCTGACCGTATCGCCAATGCGATCGCTGCTGCAAAACGGTATCCCAATCAGAATCTGATCATTGCAGATTTTGGTACAGCGACTACCTTTGATGTCTTGACGAGTCAGAAGGAGTATCTTGGTGGAGTGATCGTGCCAGGCATGAGACTCTCTATGAAGGCTCTTGAACAGAATACGGCAAAACTCCCGAAGGTCGAGATCACTACACCAGAACGGGTCTGTGGACAGACGACAGAGACGAGTATCCAATCAGGTCTCTACTATGGGGCACTCGGAACCGCTCGAGAGGTGATCACTCGATTACAGAAAGAACAGTTCGGAGGTAAAGAATCTGTGGTGATCGGTACGGGTGGTTTCTCTGGTCTTTTCAGTCAGTCAGGAATCTTTGATAAGATCCTCCCCGATCTGGTATTAGAAGGAATATATGCTGCGCAGGAGATAAACCCATGATGATAGAGATGTTAAAAGGAAAGATACACCGGGCAACGGTGACACGAGCAGATCTGAACTATGTTGGATCGGTATCGATCGATCCTAGACTCTATAAAGCTGCGAATATGAGAGAGTATGAGAAGGTAGATGTCCTAGATATCACGAATGGCTCTCGATTGACCACCTATGTGATCAATGGTGAACCGGGAGAGATATGTCTGAACGGGGCTGCTGCTAGATTGGTTCAACCTGGGGATAAGGTGATCATCGTAGCCTATGCGACTATGACCGAAGAAGAGGCTGATTCCTTCTCTCCCTCTGTGATCATCGTCAATGACGACAATACGATCGCATCAGAGCTCTAATCGAATGAGGTGATCTGTTTCTGTTTCTCATATAAGAGCTCTGCAAGCTCCTGATCGGTCTTGCGGAGTCTTCGACTGATCTCTCGAGCAAGGTTCATGATGATCATCGCATAGACCTTGATATGAGTCTTTGAGAGTCGATAGAGATCATAGTTGGTGAAGGTGAGTACTCGGACTGTGCCCGTTGCACGTGCAGAAGCTGCACAGGGCTGGATATCGATGAGTTCCATCTCCCCGAACGTATCGCCGGCAGTGAGCGTCGAGAGAAGTCGGTCTGCAAGATCCTTCTCAGAGCTATGTTTCAAGATCTCCACATCACCCTCGAGGATGAAGAAGACCTTGTTATTCGGTTCGTCTTGAGTGAGGATGAGATCCCCTATATCATAGTGTTCTTCATTGAATCCCTCTTTGATACTCTCGATCTCAGGTGCTGAGAGCCCTCCAAAGAGGCTGTGTGAGAATAGGAAAGAATCTTCGCATGTATATGTACCCATACCCTATGATACGCTCCCTATAACCTGTATGCAAGCAGAAGGTAGAGAAATTCTAAAGAATCATGAAGTAGTATTACCCGATGAGTAGGACGACGGTACCTGCGATAGCGAGGAGTGTCCCTGCTATCGTTGATATACCGATATGTCTCTTGAAGATGAATCTCTCTATAGGTAAGAGGAGTATGGGGCTGATCTGTGAGATGGCTGTGACGACTCCGACCGGTGCTAAGGTGATCGCATAGAGCGTCAATGCGATACCTATGATAGGTCCCACAAGTGCTGCTGAGGCAATCAGCCCGATCAATTTCACTGATCTAACCTTCCTGAAATCACTTAAGAACTCTCCCCGAACCGATACGAAGAGCACCAGTCCGATGAAACCTGCAAAGAGCCTTATCAGGTTCGCAGATATCGGGTGGATACCCTCTACCATCCCCGCCTTAGAGAGGACCATAGCTATTGCTTGGGTAAGAGAACCTGAGAACGCGATGAGGATGCCTTTAGGCGTATGTGAGTGCGCTCTCTTCTCTGCTTCAGTGAAGACTACCCACATGACACCTGCTACCGTGATGATGATCCCAATGATCTGAACGAGGACAATACTCTCATCGAGATAGATCGAAGAGAGTATCACGATGAAGATAGGTGAACTCGTAAGGATCACGAGGGTCTCTCGTGGTCCTAGTAGTACAAAGGATTGGAAGATGAGCAGATCAGCTATGAAGAATCCGATTATCCCGGATATGGCAAGAAGGATATAGGTCGAAGAGGAGAACCCGACTGGGAACCAGGATCCGACGAACAGGTAATGTGCGATGAGGATGAGTGGTAGTGCGATCCATAACCGGATATGAGCAACGGTCTTCGAGCCTATAGCCCTACCAGTGAAAGAGTAGATCAATGAGTTCTGAGCCCAACAAAGAGCTACGATAAGGGCTAGTAGTTGTCCGACCATATGTTCCATAATATGAGATTATACTCTTTTAGATGATAAGTGCAATAAGCAATAAACTGATATATTATGGCAGTTAAACCTTGTTTTTCCTATGAGCTTGAGTATATTGAAAGTAGGAGGCAGCAGATGAAAAGAAAGATATTGCTGTTTATGTTAATCTTTGTAGTAAGTTTCAGTATGGTTTCCCTCTATAGTGCTGATGAATATATGACCACCGGTACGAGAGATGGCGAATTACGATTGGGAGTAGGTATGTACACCTTCCCCTACCCCTCAGTAGAGATCTTGAAGGTCTCACCTTTTGGAATCACCCTGAACTATGGGGTCACCTCTCATCTCGACGTGAGTGCGACCTTCGCTCCCTTGAACTATTTTACGGCGATAGCGTTGCCGGATATGATCAGCGGGAATGACTACCTGTTCATCTATGTGGGAGAGGTCGGTGCGAGGTATCATCTCTCAGCTAAGCCAAGTTCCTTCTATGTTGAGGCTGATATAGCCACACTTGGGATCTTTGGTTCTCTTATCGAGATCGATCTTCTTGATTCTTTATCATGTGGTGTTATTTTTGGTGGTGGAGGCTTCGGTTTCACAGGCCCTGTAGGGAATGG
>CAZLZY010000139.1:0-6462 GCA_964564075.1 uncultured Spirochaetales bacterium | reverse complement strand
ACTTCCAATGAAACAAAAGCGAATGGGTGAAATGAAGATGGTCGATTGCGGTGATTTCAAATTTATTGAGAGCCGCCTCGATGTAGGTCAGGAGCAGGCTGTTCCGCTGATAGCTCAGACTATAGAATTTATTGAGGAAGAATTTTTAGAAATTGAGGATGATTCAATTGCAATTCTTGATTCACCTCCGGGAACTTCATGTCCTGTTATTGAAGTTACCAAAAACAGTGATTTTGTAATACTTGTTACTGAACCTACACCCTTCGGACTCCATGATCTGAAGCTTGCAGTTGAGACTATGCGCCATGTCGGTGTCCCCTTTGCAGTGGTTATCAACAGACATGGCATCGGTAACGATGCAGTAGAGACCTATTGCGAAGATGAGGGCATACAGATCCTTGCCCGGATACCGAATGATCGAAAGATAGCTGAAGTATATTCAAGTGGTGGACTTGCCTATATCGGGCATCCCCAGATGACACAAGCTCTTCAGAGGATCAGTGAACATATCATGAGACTGGAGGCAATAGTATGAAAGAGATAGTTGTGATATCTGGAAAGGGTGGTACAGGAAAGACCTCGATCACTGCTGCCTTCGGTGTCTTGGGAGCTAAGGATACCGTGATCGCAGATTGTGATGTAGATGCATCCGATATGCACATGCTGATGAACCCTGTGAATACCCGTGATGAGGATTTTACCAGCGGAGCAGTAGCAATGATCGATCAGGATGCATGTATCAACTGCGGGCGTTGTTCTCGTGTCTGTCGATTTGATGCGATTCCCTATATCGAAGATCGGTATGAGGTGGTTCCCCTAGATTGTGAGGGTTGTGGTTACTGTGCAAAGATATGTCCTGCTATGGCGATCAAGATGGTCGATCAAGTCGTTGGGAAAGTCTTCTATTCCGATGCGAAGACCGGGTCTCCTATGGTACATGCAAGACTCCATATTGGTGCTGAGAATTCAGGAAAATTGGTTGCTAAGGTCAAAAGAGAGGCAAAAGCGATTGCTGTGGAAAAAGGATATGAATGTGTTCTCGTTGATGGCTCACCAGGGATCGGCTGCCCAGTAGTATCCTCTCTTACCGGAGCCGATGTGGTAGTCCTCGTCACCGAGCCTACAGTCTCAGGTATACATGACGTGAAACGGGTTCATCAACTGGTAAAGAGATTTCAGATACCGGCAGCCTGTATCATCAATAAAGCTGATCTTAATGAGGAGATGACCAAGGAGATCCATACCTATCTACAGGAAGAGGGTATCCTCCATCTAGCCGATATCCCCTATGATGAAGAATTCACTAGGTGTATGGTTGAAGGTAAGACCATCCTCGAAGCACCCGATAACAGCATCAAAGAGGCCTTAGAGGCTAGTTGGAAAGAATTGAGAACTTCATAATGGCTTATTAAAAGAATAATGTAGTGTTGCAAATGAACTCTCTAAGGTACAATTAGTGCATCATAAATTTTAGAGTTCTTGATGCACATAGGACTAAGGTTACGTAACTTGATCATTTGGTGTACCGTGATCATAGTATTCTCTCTCAATCCGCTTTTCGGCGGGATCGATCGTAGCCCTGACTTTGATTATCTTACGAGTAGTGATGGCCTCTCTAGCTCCTCAGTCTCTAGTATCATTCAAGTACTTTCAAGGTTCGAAATAACGAGTTCGAAGAGAATCGCATGTATAAGATCCTCTTAGATGGGGAGAATATCTGGGGTGCTAGTTACGGTGGTGGTTTGATATCGTGCAATACCATTGATAAGAGTGACCTCTTGATCACCTCATCTGATAATACCGCACTACCTCTTACGAATGATACGATCTATTCCCTGCATAAGGACACCTCCGGTATTATCTGGGTAGGGACCCATGGTGGTGCTATCAATAGGATCATTCCCGGCTGGGAGAACTTCGAGTTATGGAATCAAGGGAGAGCTACTTCTGAATCTACTAGTCAAGGTGCGGTAGATGTCATCTTTGAGGAGTCCTCAGGGAATATCTGGATCAGCAACTATAATAATGGCCTTGATCTCTATGATAGGGATAATGATATCTTCATTCACTATCAACATGATCCTGAGAATCCAGACTCTCTTAGCAATGATATCGTCAATTTCGTCTATGAGGATGCTGAACACAAGATTTGGATAGGGACAAATCAAGGGTTGAATCTCTATCAGGAAGATTCCTCTTTGGGACTACCTCCGGTGTGGTCGAGATCGATCCAGATATGAACGAGCTTGTCCCGATATCTTCACGACTGGTCCTTACGGCCTTCGATATCATGGGGAATCCAGCTCTAGAGGATCAAAGAGTCTATGATCTAAAGGAGATCGTGATCCCTCCCTCTCAGACCTTCTTCGACTTTGAATTTGCGGATCTTCAATACCTTTCATCGTTTTTAAAGAATTACTCATATAAGTTAGAGGGTTTTGATAAAGATTGGATCTATAGTGGTGCACGAAACTATGGTAGTTATACCAATATCTCATCAGGCAGCTATATATTAAAGATCCGTTCTCTCCAATATGACGGGACTTGGGGGGAGGAGAATAGGGTCATCATAAAGATACTACCCCCCCTCTGGAAATCCCCTATAGCCTATCTGGTCTATGGGTTCTTGATCTTACTAGTCCTTATTCTCATTGTCTATCTGATCTACCTGAATAATAGGAAGAAGAATCAGAAGATCAGTGAACAAGAGGATTCGAATAGGAAGCTCGAGGATGAGATACGAATTCGAACAGCACAGATCGAACAGGAAAAAGAGCAGTTATCAGTTACCTTGAGGAATATCACTGATGCTGTCATATCTACAGACACAGAAGGAAATGTAAGATTTCTCAATACGACGGCTAAGATCATGTTCGATGTTACCTTAGAAGAGGTGATAGGCCAAAGGATCGTCTCACTTCTTGAAAATAGGGGACCTGCCTTGACTGCTACGATCGAGGCGGTATTAAGAGATATGGTCAAGGGAGATGCTCCTAGACACTCAGACTCCCTTATTGCGGTTGGGGCTCTTAGTTTTCGGATGGCGCATGCAGCGATCAAGGATGATCAGGGGGAGGTCAAAGGGGTCGTCTTTGTCTTACGAGATGTGACTGATGAGATAGAGATGCAGAATCGCCTTCAGAAACATGATAAGCTTGAATCCCTTGGTGTACTCGCAGGGGGAATCGCACATGATTTCAATAATCTGCTTGTTGGTGTATTCGGGTATATGGAACTTGCCTCCTTGACCTCGACCGAAGATGAGATCAAGACGTTACTCTCATTAGCTCTTGACCCCTTTGAACGTGCAAAGAGTCTTACGCAACAACTTCTGACATTTGCCAAAGGCGGAAACCCTATTCGAGCGACCATAGACCTTACACAGTTGATACAGGCGAGTGTCCAATTCTCATTATCCGGGTCTAATGTCGGATATGAGATAGATGTAGAAGAACCCCTATGGCAATGTGATATCGATAAGAATCAGGTGAGCCAGGTCTTTGATAATCTATGTATCAATGCCAAACAGGCTATGCCCTCTGGTGGGACTGTTCAGGTGTCAGTAAAGAACTCTATTGTCTATGAACATATGGGAATGGATCTCCTTCCAGGAGAATATATTCAGATCAAGATCAAAGACAGTGGCTTAGGAATCGAACAGGATCATCTCCATAAGATATTCGATCCTTTCTTCACGACAAAATTAATGGGATCTGGATTGGGATTAACCACCTGTTATTCGATCATAACTCAACATAATGGTAATATCTATGTATCCTCTAAACTGCAAGAAGGGACGACCTTCACCATCTATCTTCCAAGGAGTCTCTCATCAATTGATGCAGAGGTCGTGAAAGAGGAACCTCAAGAGAAGCTAGATCTACACGGAGTACTCTTGCTTCTTGATGATGAGTCTTCACTTGTGAATCTTACTGAAGCGGTACTCAAGAGAATCGGTATTGAAGTCTTAGCGATCTCTGATGGGAAAGAGATACCGAGGATCCTCGAAGAGGGGTATCCTCTCATTGGTGCGATCCTAGATCTGACCATACCAGGTGGTGTCGGCGGAGTGGGAATCGTTGAAGAGTTGAGGCTAGTCTACCCGGATATCCCGATCTTCGCTTCAAGTGGCTACTCGAATGATCCTGTGATCGCAGATCCTCAGAAGTATGGGTTTACCGATAGTATACAGAAACCCTATACGATCAATGAGCTCTATGGATTGATACGTTCGCATATTACAGATCCCAAGGAGTCCTGACAGTAAGGTTTTAAATGACGATTATCACAAATCTTCTGCCCATTTAGATAGAGTCTATAAACTGCAATATATTTATATGGTTCTTGTATAAATGGACGAACTGTATCATAATATCAAGTAACATTAAAATCAATTATGAGGTGGAAAAGATGAAAAGATCACTAGCTTTAGTATGTCTTCTGGCTTTGATGGTACCCTTTGCATTATTTGCAGGTGGTGCTCAGGAAAGTACAGCAGCTGCACCCGTTGACGAACCGTATAAAGTCGCATTCGTATATATTGGACCTCCAGGAGACCTTGGTTGGACCTATATGCATGATGTTGCAAGAAAAGAGATGGAAGCCGCTCTAGGCAGTGCTGTCGAGACAACTATTATTGAAAGCGTAGAAGAGGGACCAGATAGTGCTAGGATCATGGGTCAGTATGCCAGAAATGGTTATGACATGGTCTTTGCTACATCTTTCGGATATATGGACTTTGCTCTTGAGACTGCAATAGATAATCCAGACCTTCTCGTAGAACACTGTTCTGGTTATAAGACAGCAGACAATATGGCAACTTACTTCGGTAGAATGTACCAGCCAAGATACCTCTCAGGTATTGTTGCCGGTTCAATGACTGATACCAATGTGATCGGTTATGTCGCTGCATTCCCTATCCCTGAAGTAATTCGAGGAATCAATGCTTTTACTCTTGGTGCACAATCAGTGAACCCTGGTGTAGAAGTGAAAGTTGTATGGACAAACACATGGTATGACCCAGTAAAAGAACGTGAAGCAGCGATTGCTCTTCTCGATTCAGGTGCTGACGTCTTAGCACAGCATCAGGATACCACAGAACCACCAAAGGCTGCGAAAGAACGTGGTGCTCTCAGTATTGGATATGATGCTGACATGGGTAAGTTCGTTGGAGAATCAGTATTATGTTCACCAATGTGGAACTGGGGTCCTTACTATACAGAGACTGTTAAGGCCGGAATGGAAGGCACATGGGAAGCTCACCAGTTCTGGGGTGGTTTGACTGAACATACTGTCAAACTGTCAGAGATGAGTGCTCTTGTCCCTGCAGACGTACAGGAAAAAGTCGCTGAAGTACAGACATCAATAGAGAATGGATCTTGGGACGTCTTCACAGGACCATTACTTGATCAGTCAGGTGCAGAAGTCTTAGGAGATGGAGAAGTGATGAGCGATGGCGATATGCTATCAATGGGCTTCTTCGTACAGGGCGTTGTAGGTAATGTTAACTAAATAGTGGTAGGTATTTACCATACTCATGCACAGGCGGACAGTTGTCCGCCTGTGCTCGTTTAAAAACTTCAAAAACATTGAGAGAATCAACAGATGGAAAAAACTTCAGATTCTATACTCTTGAAGATGGAAGGGATCACCAAACGGTTTCCCGGAGTCATTGCTAATGAACAAGTCGATCTAGAGCTACATACCGGCGAAGTCCTAGCACTGCTAGGGGAGAATGGCGCTGGTAAGAGTACGCTCATGAATATTTTGGCAGGACTCTATCGCCCGGATGAGGGCTTCATCAGTATCAGGGGAGAAAAGGTAGCAATTCATTCTCCGCAAGATTCCATGCACCTTGGCATTGGAATGATTCATCAGGAATTTATGCTCGTTCAGACCATGACCGTAGCTGAGAATATCATACTAGGACTTCAAGATCTTCCACTCGTTCCGCCTATGGCAGAGATAAAGAAGAAGATCATTGAACTCTCAGATCGTTACAGTCTTAAAGTCGATCCCGACAAGTTCATCTATGAGTTGAGTGTCGGTGAACAACAGCGGGTCGAAATATTAAAACTTGTCTATCGTGGGGCAGAGGTCCTCATCTTAGATGAACCTACAGCTGTTCTCACACCCCAGGAGTCACGTGATCTTAATGGGATCATAAAGACGATGCTCTCTGAGGGTAAATCAGCGATATTCATCACTCACAAGATGGATGAGGTATTATCCTTCTCCCATCGAGTTCAGGTTCTCAGACAGGGAAAGACTGTTGCTGCCTGTAAGACAGAGGGGACGACTCCTCAAAAGCTTGCGACCATGATGGTAGGTCGAGAGATCCTCTTTAAGATCGAGAAGGACACCTATACACCGGGAGACCCAAAACTGATCCTCGAACGGGTGAACGTGGAAGATGCTACAGGACGAAAGCTCCTGAAGGATATCTCCTTCACGATCCATGAG
>CAZLZY010000138.1:0-6463 GCA_964564075.1 uncultured Spirochaetales bacterium | reverse complement strand
AGATCATCAAAGTAGCAGGGTTGGATGAGAGGCCTCATCTTACCCATTTCCTTCATGCTGATGATGTATTGAAGATGGTCCGAAATCAGGATGCCTCAGTATATGAGGAGATACTGCTCGTACAGTTAGAGAAAGCTCTCGTAGATTTCGAAGCTGCAAAGATCAGAGAGGGGCAGGGAACCCTGAACGACCTCACTGCTCAACTGACCTCCTTCGAGGAGCAGTTCGATTTCATCATGAGTAGAGCAGAGCTTCTCGAAGAGAAGATCAAGGGTAGTCTGTTGAGTAAGTTCAAAGAGCTGACTAGTGGAGAGTTCGATGAGAAAAGGATCCTTCAAGAGGTCGCGGTCCTTCTGATGAAGTATACGATCAATGAGGAGATCAGCCGTATCGCAAGTCATATCGAACATTTCAAGGGTGACCTGAATCAGGCTAAACCGATTGGGAAACGTCTTGATTTCCTATGTCAGGAGCTCAATAGAGAGATCAATACCATCGCTTCGAAGAGCGTCATGGTAGAGGTGAACCAGGCTATTGTCTCCATGAAGGACAATCTGGAGAATATCAGAGAACAACTAAAGAACATCGAGTAGCAGGAGAGAAGGGTGAGAATAGCTATTTCAGGAAAGAGCGGCTGCGGTAATACCACTGTTAGTAAGATACTTGCAGATATATTAGGGATCACATGGATCAATTATACATTTCGTATGATGGCAGAGGATAAGGGGTTAGCGTTCACAGAACTTCGTCGCAGGGCTGAACTTGATGATGCCTATGATAGAGAACTTGATGATCATCAGGTCGAGCTTGCTCGCAAAGGTGATTGCGTCCTGGGTTCGAGACTTGCTATCTGGATGCTCGCAGAGGCCGATCTTAAGGTCTTCTTGGATGGATCTGAGTCTGTCAGAGCATCGAGGATCAATAATAGAGAGGGTGGTGACAGCGAAGCTAAACTCCAGGAGACTCGTGAGCGTGATAGTGCTGACAGTGCGAGATATAAGAGGATATATGGGATCGATAATCACGATACATCAACAGCTGATCTCGTGATCGATACAGAGGATCATACACCTGAGGAGATCGTCTCTTTGATCATCAAAGAGATTACGAGACTCTAGTCCTCTATATACATTTATCACCTAACCTACTATAATTGCCAGATTAAGAATCAGAAGGAGTCGCTAAGTGAGTATCCCATTGGATTTATTAGTCAATAAAGAACGTAATAATTACGAAATGACTTGTGTAGCGATCAAGAACGCTGAGAAGATCACCAAGATCGGTGAAGAGCTCGAACTCGTCGAACATGGCGAGAAAGTTGTCTCCGTATCATTAACCCAGGTTCTCAATGACAAAATACAATATGAGCGAAACGAAGAAGAATAGTCAGATAATCTTCTTGTTTGGACCAACAGGGGTCGGGAAGACCGCCCTGTTGTCAGAATTCTTTTCATCAGGTTACGAGGTTATCAATGCTGATTCTGTGCAGGTCTATCGAAGACTTGATATTGGATCGGCGAAACCCGAACCGGAAATCCTTAATACCGTACCACACCACCTCATTGATATCCTAGATGCACATGAGCAGTTCACTCTTGGTGATTTCATCAAACGTTCTCATACCCTCATCGATGAGATCACGAGTAGGGGTTCCCTACCTGTCGTATCAGGTGGGACAGCCTTCTACTTCAAGCACCTCCTCTTCGGTATGCCCGAAGCTCCTCCCTCGGATGAAGGCGTAAGGGCTACCTTGGCTGCTGAAGCCCGAGAACGAGGTATGGAAGCACTCTTTAGTGAACTTGAGAGAGTTGATGCCCTTAGTGCTAAGAGGATCAACCCTGCTGATAGCTACAGGATCCTGAGAGCGCTCGAGGTCTATCGGAGCTCTGGGAGACCGCTCTCCTCTTATCAGATGGTAGCATCAACAGAACCTGAGATAGCTCCTCTCATCATAGGTCTCCATCGAGACCGGGAAGAGCTCTACGGTAGGATAGATAGGAGGGTCGATCTTATGTTCGAACAGGGGCTTATCGAAGAGATGCAGTCACTGATCTCCTCTGGCTTCAAGCCTGACTGGCCGGGAATGAGGGGTATCGGTTATAGGGAGTTCTTCATCGCACGGGAGTGCGGAGAGTTCTCGGTACGGAACATAGCTGATCGGATCAAACAGCATAGCAGAAGATATGCCAAGCGGCAGATGACTTTCTTCAGATCATTGCCGAATGTTCACTGGATACATCCAGATGATACCGATCGTATCACTGAACTGCTTCACTCGAGATCTCTCTGATCTCAGTGATCTCCCAATAGTCCCCTTTCATTGCCATATCAAGCTCCTCTAGCACATGAGTTGCAATCGCAGGAGTCTCCCTTTTCATAGTCTCTTCATCAGCATAGACAGGATTCCAAAGAAGATAATCTGCCTTGATCGTATCGTCATCTACCCAGCTGAAGCTAAGATCAGATACCCCATAGACAAGAGAGTTCTCATCTAGGTCCGGCATACCTGAAGCTACCCATTCTGATGCAGGGATGAACCCTGAATCGAACTCATAAGCCTGCCTGACTGAAGTTGTGACATGAAGATAGGTAAGAGTCTTCTCCACCGGATTATTGACTCCTTTTGCAAGGGCATCCGCCATGGAGATAGAATCAAGATTGTTATAGCCGGCATAATAGAACTCTACAACCTCTAGGGCATCCATACCTGCTGTCAGTGGTGGCTCAAGAGCCCGTGCTATGAAGGTATAGAAGAACCCGATGATGAGGACTGCAACGGTCATCAGTACCATGTTCCTCGCTTTATGGATACGAAGTGACTCTTTTCTAGTAGCTCTCTTCGTCTGTTTCTCGATGAACTGCTCCAGGTCTGAGGTAACCTCTTTTGATGATTTCCCTCTCTCGATATCCTTGATCGTATCAAAAGCATTGATCCAACTATGAAGATTCTCATCGATCTTACTATTCCGTGATAGGCGATCCGCGAAGAATTGTGAGATCTTTCCAGCAGTCTGTGGAAGATACAGTTCGATAGGTACAGCCTGATAGGCATCTTGTCGGACTCTACTCTCGGCTACAGGACTCTGCCCGTCATGAAAGAGGGCATAGGCGATAGTCGTAAGCTCGTAGGCTACAGCCTCCTGATGATAGTATTTCGGGTTACTCCATTGTACTTTCTGTTCGAATAGCTGTTCATCCGTCCTAGAGGCCTCCATGAAATCACAGATGGAGGGAGGCAGGAAGAGAAATCCATCATTCTCAGTAAGGTAGATGGAATCGGTAGAGAAGAACGCGGTCAGTACTGAAGCTTCAGGTAGGATACTGATCGCATGAGCAAGACGTGAGAGGATATCTAGGGCCTCCTGTTCAGCCATCTTGAAGATAGTCATGAGAGGTCTTAAGGCTACCTGACTCGTACTGATATACCGGTAGCCATCGATCTCCTTGAAGCCGTGCCATTGCCACGGAGTGCACTTGCTCCCTGATATGATGACCCCGGTCTCATGTCCTCCCTGTAGGAGTGTCCTTGAGAGTGGAAAATCAGCTGGGGTGACTCCGATATAGGTAGTATCATCTTCTTGTACGATCATCTTGTTATGATTCATGTGGTAACTCCAATGGTAGATATCCTGCTGCGAATGCGGTAGTCCTCGTATCGTCTACGAGTCTTTCAGAATCCGGGATATAGGTCTGTGATAGATGCCAGGGACTCTTACAGAGTCCACTACGATGCAGTGCCTCGAGTAGGGTCGTCCCACAGGAGGTGATCTTCTTATCACGATACATCTGTATCAGATGAGGTCTATTCTCATCTGTCAAAGATGCTAAGGCAGTTCGAAGGGTCTGTTGTTGTGTCTCGATGAGCTCCCTTCTCTCCCACCCTGTGAGATTCATACTGATGATGACCAGGGTCTTCTCGTCAATGAGTGGTGTGATGATCGAAGAGAGGACCGCTGCGGTCTTTGCTGAGACATCTCCTACGAGTAGAGGGAGGATCGGGGTATTTCCGAACAGCTGCTGTATTGGTGGCAGAGCGAGTTCGATCGCAGTCTCCTCATCGAAATAGTGATCACCATATCCAATGAGCTGATGGACACCGTCAAGCTGCTCACACAGATCCTGATCGATAGTCACCTCTCCCAAAGGAGTCGTGATGGATTCGAAGGAGGGGATGAAGATCGTCTTAGGAGTATCCTCATGAAGGACCTCTGCATGAAGAGGAGCTAAGATGATGATACGTTCAGGTTCACTCTGTACGAATGGAGAGAAAGCTCTTTCGTAGAGAGGTAGAACATACTCATATGCTGCATGAGGGATAAGAAGAGCTCCCGGTAGAGGTATCTGGTCTGAACACTCTAGGAAAGTAGAACTCAGAAGATCTTTCAGCTGCTGTGGTTCGGATGGATAGAAGATACCCGCTGTCAATGATCTATTCATGGGTCGTCCCTCCTGTGAACAGACGATCGAGTCTGTTCTGATCGAGTTCGATCGAGATGTTCTTCTCATGGGTCGGTAGTACGGTTCCCTGTTTACCGGTCTTAGCTCTTCTAAGATGCTTGACCTGGGTATAGTAGAGATCTGCTTTCCCCCCATTCCGTGCCTTTGAATAATAGAGTGCAAGATTACCTGCGTCAAGGATAGTCTCTAAGGGGACACTCTTACCAGCAATATATTTGATGAAGAGATAGCCGCCCGGATAATCCCTTGTATGCATCCAATAGTCGTTCCCACGGGTCCATTTCCTCAGGAGTGCATCATTCTCTTTAGCAGTCCTGCCTGCAAAGATCGTATAGATCCCTGAACTGAACTGTAGACCCGGGATATCGTGTCTCTGGTCACTGCTCTTCTTAGTAGTTGCGGTGTGGGAGATGACTGATCGCAGGTGGGTGAGGAACTTCTCAGAGGTATCCTCTGAACTCTTGACGAAGTCCAGCTCCTTCTCTACCGCCTGTGCTCTTGTATCAAGGAGGGTGAGCTCCTCTTCAAGTCGTTCATAGGCACCTTTTGATTTGTGAAAGGTGTTATAGTAGGCTTCGATGTTCTCACTCGGGCTCTTCTTCGGATCAAGTTGTATCTTGATCTCCTGGTTATCATCGTCATAGTCATAGACGGTCGCCCAGGGTTCATGAGGGGTGATCATATGTCGGAAGGCAGCCAGTAGATCCCCATAGTGTTTGTTCATCTCGTAAGAGGCTAATTTGGCACGCTCTGCCTGTTTCTTCCGCTTCTGAGTATCGATCTGGGCTTGTTCGCCTTGGAGGACAGAGATAGCCTGTCCAAGGAGGTTCTCTGCCATGCGCTCTGTGGTCTCAGTCTCATAGGTGCTGTCGATGAACTCATTGAAACTCATCTCCTGTGAGACGGTAGTATAGGATTCTCTGATAGGGAATCTATCACGAGAAGCTTGGGATATCTCAGAAGGTTGTACATCGAAGATCGCCCCAGATACTTCAGATTTATTCGGTCTCCTATAGAAGGCATCAAGGATCTTCGAATCATCCTCTACTGCGATGATGTTCGCCGCATTACTCCACAATCTGATGAAGAGGGTCGTCTTGATCTCAGCTTTATCGACCTCTAACTTCACGATCCTCTCAGCTCCTAACTGTGTAGTGCTGATGATACGTCCCTCTTGGATCCTAGAACGTAGGAGTTGTGCGAAGCGTTGTAGCTTCACGGTCTTCTTATAGGGGGTGCCCTCATAGAGGCGATTGATCCTACACCCTGCAGAGTTCAGTTCAATGAGAAGGGGGTATCGTCCTTTTCCTGGGGAATAGATATCAAAGAGGATAGAGTGGTAGTTTGGTTGTCTGATCTTCTGTATGAAGGAACCTTCAAGATCGAGTTCTTCGATTATAAGATCTATTTCCTGCCAGTTGAGCGACATAGCTAATCTCCAGTAGTTCGAGTTGCTTGTAAGAATATCTTCTCATCATGTTTTGTGAAAAAGATGAAATATATCTTGATCGGTGCATCCGTACGTGCAATATACTCATAAACGATCTTCCAGGCAATGCGAGCGGCTAGTTCTTTGGGGAACCCATAGACCCCGGTGGAGATCGCAGGGAACGCGATCGATCTGCAGCCCAGTCTTTCTGCTTCTGATAGACAGGCCCTATATGCGGAGGCGAGTATCAGCTCTTCATCTGCATGACCCCCCTCCCAGATAGGACCAACGGTATGGATAACATGGTTCGCATGGAGTCTTCCCCCATGGGTGGAGATCACCGCCCCCGGTGGTAGTCCATCGGGAAGTGTCCGCTCTCTTATCTGTCTACAAGCGGCAAGAAGAGTCGGTCCGGCAGCAGCGTGGATAGCCCCGTCGACACCTGCTCCTCCAAGTAGGGAGGAGTTCGCCGCATTGACGATCGCATCGGAATGGATCTGTGTGATATCACCAGTGCAGCTATAACAGATATTCTTTATGATCTCATGCATAATGGATGAGTCTCCTTGCTCTTAT
>CAZLZY010000137.1:0-6476 GCA_964564075.1 uncultured Spirochaetales bacterium | reverse complement strand
ATCTGATGATAATATTTTGTTTATTGTGCTTGAGTAAGAATAGATCCTTTGAGTTCGAGACGGTTGCTAGATAGCCTGCTATCTGGCCTGAGAAGTTATTGATCGGATAGAAGATAAGAATACTACTCGCATCCTCCCCATCAATGATGATCGAATGTATCTTCTGTGTTAAGGTATTCTCTTTGAGTCCTTGTCTGATAAGTGTCAAGGTGGACTCATCAAGATCGGATAAGAAGGGTTCTTCTTGAACGAGTTCTTTGTCAATCAGGAATTGATCATAGACTTCCCAGGGGAAATAATTATCCTGCTCTTCGATGATTACCTTCTCCTCTACAACATCACGATCCATAAGAAACTGGGCACTCAGGCTGAAGTTCTCATTTAGCTCGTTGATGAGTGTCTTCAAAGAGATACTGATCTCTACAGATCCGATATGCCTATCCTGGCCCCTGATGGGATAGACATATCTGAAGCCATTGAAGATTTTGCCCTCTTCAAAACCATAGGCTGAAGAGCCTGTTGCATTGACTGCTACGACGGTAGGTCTGATAGCAGTGAGATCATCTCCGAATATCTCAGGACGATGCATCCTCAGGTAGCTATGGTTCTGCTCATCATGGAAATGAAACTGTCTGAAACCTGATTCTTCAAGAAATTGGTAAACAGGAAGTAACTTTTCAAAGAGTGCTGTTCGGTAGGTCTGTTGTGCTTCAGGAGTCTCGGCAGATAGCCCTGCCTCTAATAGTGATAAGACACGCTCGTCACAGATGAGCATGTGGTGGAGAAGTGCTGAGAACTCTTTATAGTACCGAGTGGTTACACCAAACTCATTTTCGATAAGCTTGATCTGAGTGGTGAGGATATGATCTTGTGCCTCTCGATTCTCATCGATAATGAGAAGGAATGACACGACTACAAGGATCAATAAGAGGATAAAACTTAAGATCAGAACACTCTGTTTTTTCAAAATATCTCCAACCGGTTACCTATTAATAGGTGAGATTTTATACATGAATAGACATTTTTTAAAATAGAGAAGTAATATCTCTTGTGCTGTAATATAACATATGCTAGTTATGAGTACAATAATAACTTTTCAATTACTATATATTTTGGGCTATGTAAGGGTGTGTGTAACTGAGTGTTTTTCTCAAGATATTTTTCTTGCAGCAATGAAACATCTGTTGTGGGTTGATGCAGTTATGATCAAAACGTAGCTTATCCACAGAAAAAAATTGACAATCCTCTTTCAGAGCTTCATCATATACAAGAGGTAATACCTATGAATGTGTTCATCATCGGAGCCACTGGCTTCTTAGGGTACCATGCAACACGAGTATTTCTTGAGCATGGACATACGGTTGCTACAGTCTCTCTTCCCCCTCTTCCTACATCAGATCTGTTGCCAGATGAGGTCTCCTGTACTCTTTCTGATATCAATGAACTCAGTGATGAAGAGCTTAAGACTCTCTTAACAGGATACGAGGTTATTGTCTATGCTGCCGGTAGAGATGAGCGCATCGTACCGAAAGCACCAGCTTGGGAATACTTCAAACGATATAATGTAGACCAATGCAGTAGAGTCCTCGAGATCGCCAAAGAGATGGGCTGTAAGAAGGCTGTAGTACTTAACTCCTACTTTGCCTATTTCGATAGGCTGTGGCCGCAATATAAACTTTCAGAACGTCATCCCTACATCCGCTCGAGAGTGATGCAGGCAGAAGAGGCGATCCGTATCGGAGCAGACTCCATGGATGTCATGATATTAGAACTCCCCTACATCTTCGGTAGTATCCCCGGAAGAGTCCCTCTCTGGAAGGATGTGCTCCTCGATAGATTCAGAGATTCCAAACAGATCTTCTGTTTTAAGGGAGGTTCTGCTTGCATTACGGGAAGACAGGTTGGAGAGGCCATTCTAGGAGCTGTAGAACATGGGACCGGAGGAATGAGATATCCTGTAGGGACTCATAACATGAGTTGGAAAGAGCTCTACCGTAAACTTGCTGATCACATGGGGCTAGAGGACAGGAGACTCCAGATGATACCGAAGTGGTTATTGAGACTCGTATTAAGAACGATCTCGCATAGGGAGAAGTCCCAGGGGCTTGAATCAGGGGCTGATCATGTGAAGATGGCTGATATCTACTGTAGGGAGACCTATATAGATACCTCGATAGCCTTTGATACCCTAGGGGTAAGTCCCGATGACTTTGATAGAGCATTACAGGAGACTGTTGAGGCCTGTTACCCTGAGGTAGAGGATATGAGTAATAAAGAACGTCTTATAGAGTTTTATGAAGCAAAAACTTGATATCGTTCTCAGGCCCTTAAACACCCGATTGGGATGATATATATTCCATCCTGCCTTTGATAAGCGAACTCTGTTCCAGTTAAGATTGCCAGAAAGGAAGGATCTTTCATTTTCCCTATATGGATCTTCTCTTTTAACCTTAATAGATTTGTAGCAGCTACTTCTATCTCTTTTGAACCAAGTTTAACTTCTAAAGCAGCCCATCTACCATCATGTAGGTGAATCACGGCATCAGCTTCCAAACCATTTTTATCTCTATAGTGAAAGACTTCACCATCTAATATTTGGGCATATACTCGTAGATCACGAATGCAGAGAGATTCGAACAAGAAGCCAAACGTTGCGAAATCTTCTAGAATACTTTGAGGAGTAGCACGTAATACTGCTGTTGCAATTGACGGATCTACAAAATGTCGTTTTGGAGAGGTTCTTATGGCTGTTTTAGAACGCATAGCCGGATTCCATGCAGGTAGATCCTCAACAACAAAAATACGTCTCAATGCATTTATATATGATGATATGGTCTTTTCTGAGACTGTATTATCGTCAGCCGTAGTATCCCTATGTATTGTAGCTATTGAAGCCATGGTTGAAATATTCCTAGCGAGAGATCTCATTACCATACGGATTCTGGCCGGATTCTTTTCTATACCATCGACTCTTGATATATCATGATTGATCACGGCCTCGACATAGTCAATAGATTTTTTTCGTGAGATCTTTTCACGAGCTCCTATGGAATCTGGCCATCCCCCTCTAATGATTACCTTTGCAATATGTTCTATCGTTAATGAAGAGATTGCAGAAATATCATGATTGTTATTAAATAATTCCGATAATGAGATAGTACCGTTTGAATCTTTTGATTCAAATAAACTCATGGGTCTCATAAGTAACCGAGAGATTCTTCCGGTTCCGGTATGTCTTACAGCATTATCCTTAGGAACAGCGGATCCCGTTAGAATGAATTGGCCAGGTAGAGAACGTTCATCAACTGCAAATCTGACAGCATCCCAAAGTACTGGAGCTATTTGCCACTCATCAAGTAATCTAGGGCAGTCACCTTTTAGTAATAGAGAGGGTTTTGTATCAGCTATCTTCAGATATGATTCTGCTTTGTCTGGATCTTGCATTAACAAGGAACTTACAGACTTCTCTTTAGCTGTGCGTGTTTTACCACACCATTTTGCTCCCTCAATAAGAACGGCCCCAGATGCTTCTAGGGATTCATCTAGTAGGATATCTACTATTCTAGGCAAGTATACTCTGCTCATCTTAAACCTCTCCATGTACAAACTATAATATACATCTACTTCCGTATTTGGACAAGGAATACTTCCGACTTTGGCTGTAATCTACTTCCGAGTTTGGCGAATGATTGATACTGCCTATAGTAATAGTATAGAGAGATCCTGACCTCTTAGTAAGGAAATGATATTCGAGGTTAACGTATGATGAGCTGTATCATCAATTCTTAAAGAGCGGATTGATCGTCTCGGCATCTTGCTTCAATGACAGGAGCTCCTCATCACTCAAAGGCGGTAGCCCTTCATTCACCAGATCCACAGCGATGCGGAATTGTTTGATCTCTCCTGGTGGTAATGCTGCAGTGACCCCTTGGCTTAAGGTCCAGGTGAGAGCCTTCCGTATCTGATCAGGATCTTCTAACGGTTCATACCAGCATTTTGAATGATCGGCTCTCGTGTCCCCGGGCTCCCATAACTGTCTAGCCATACTCTTAAGGGCTAGTCGTGCCATATGGCGTTTCGTAGCCTCTTCCAATATACCTTTACCGAAACCATTGTGCATATAGTTCCCATAGTTAAGAGGAAAGAGTACCGAATCAAAGTCATAGAGTCTCATTGCAGCGAGAGCTGCAGCTTCACTATGAGCTGAGAACCCCAAATACTTGATAGCACCTGCAGCTTTCCTCTTGATGAGAAACTCCATGATACCATCTTTTGCAAAGGCAGCCTCAACATCCTCTTTGACATCGGTGATCGCATGTAACTGATAGAGATCAAGGTGATCGGTCTTCAATCGCTCTAAAGAGCGATAAAACTCGAAAGATCCTCTTTCACTAGATCGTTCGGTAGTCTTGCAGGCAAGGAAACAGTCTTTTCGATATCTCTGTAATGCAGGGCCGAGAAGGATCTCGGCTCTACCGAGCATCCCTTGAGCCTCTCCGTAACTTGGAGCCACATCGTAATAGTTGATACCTGCATCGATAGACTCACTTATGATATTCGCTGATTCTGTAGCATCTTCACCTATGAGGACGATAGCGCCGAAGCCAAGAACTGATAACTTGTCATCATGTGTACCGAAACTTCTGTATTCCATTCAAGACCTCCAAGAATATCAGTATACCACAGGTAAAAAAGCTGAAGGGAAAACTCATCAGTGGTATGATAGAGAAATACTACCGGAGAAGATGAGCTTCTATAATGAAGTAGCTTTTGAAGACGTAAACGTATGAGATGATGGGGTTTATGCTAGCAAAAGATTGAAGTATTACTACAATCTATGCTCTAGAAATGGATCTGCAAGATCTTTTTAGGAAGTTCCAAAAGCTAAGTCAAATGAATAGTGCAGGTTGCTAGAGTAGGTAAAAGAGGGAAAATTCATTATTCAGATGATTAATAAGCTCCTACATAACTGACTAGTATGGTATGATATGCAGGATATGCAAAGAATTATGGGGTGTCATTTTATGAAAAAGAGAATTATTAGTATCCTACCTACACTATTTCTCCTGTTCTTCATATCGATGACGATCAGGGGGAATGATTCACCCATACTTTCCGGTTCTGAGATCGGCTATCCTCCCTATTGTCTAGTTGCTGAGAATGGCGAGGCTGATGGATTTTCAGTCGAGTTGTTACGAGAAAGTTTACAGGTCATGGGCTTTGATGTTGATTTCAAGGTTGATACATGGGAAGTGGTAAAACGGGACTTGGAAGTTGGGAATATACAGGTACTACCTCTCGTAGGAAGAACTCCCGAAAGAGAAGAGATCTATGATTTCACCTTTCCCTATCTGACCATGAATGGAGCTATTTTCGTTCATGAGGATACACATAGTATTGTAGATCTAGATGATCTTGAAGGGAAGACAGTTGCTGTCATGAAAGGTGATAATGCAGAAGAATATGCTGTTCGTAACTTACCTGACTCTTCTATTATCTCAACGCCAACTTTTATTGATGCAATGAAGATGCTTTCAAAAAAGGAAGTTGATGCAGTCATTATTCAGAGATTGGTTGGCTTACAGTTACTCAATGATTATGAGATTAGAAATATACGTGTAACGGGACCTCCTATCATGGGGTACAGTCAATCATTCTGCTTTGCTGTTACAGAAGGTGATGACCAGCTATTATCCTATCTTAATGAAGGGTTATCGTTAGTCATTGAAAATGGAACATATGATACCTTATATGCAAAATGGTTTGGGCCTATACAAGATATTGCGACAAATCTAACAAGAATAGTTATTGGTGGAGACCGTTCATATCCACCCTATGAATTTTTAGACAGTAATGGGAATCCCACAGGGTTCAATGTTGATTTATCAGAGGCAATTGGTGAAGTATTAGGGATCGATGTAGTAATAGCATTAGATGAATGGCCAAGAACCTATAATAAACTATTGAACAATGAGGTTGATATTGTTCAAGGTGTTTTTTATTCACTAGAAAGGGATAAAACACTCAGTTTTAGCCAGCCCCATTCAGTTGTGAGCCAGGTGATTGTAACCCGAAAAGATGATAAGAGAGATCTAAAGACCCTCGAAGAGCTACAAGGGTTAGAAATAGTAGTTCTAGAAGATGACATAATGCATCAAAGGATCTTAGATCTTGATATCAAAGCGAAGATCGTTACCGTTCCAAACCAACAGGATGCTTTGATCAGGCTTTCAAAAGGGATTGGAGATTGTGCTATTGTTGCATTAGGCCCTGCTAACTATTGGATCAAAGAAAACAAGCTAGACAATCTGCTCATAGGGAATACTGTATCAACCTCTGATTATTGTTATGCTACCTTAGATCAGAATAATCCGACGGTTCTCAAGTTCTCTGAAGGGTTATCAACGATCAAAGAAAATGGAGTATATCAAGAGATCTATAATAAGTGGTTTAGCGTGTATGAAGAGAACTCGTAT
>CAZLZY010000136.1:0-6501 GCA_964564075.1 uncultured Spirochaetales bacterium | reverse complement strand
GATTAAAGAGGGAACCCCTCTCTAGCTATTCACATAGCCTAATGAGAACCCTAAAGAAGCTCTGATATAGAAAGCTTCATACCTTCTAAGACATCTCTATCTTCTTTGATAAGAGTATTCAATCTCTCAACGAAGTAGGACCCAATCACAGAGGCCACACCTTTCTCGTCCAATGCTACAACCTGTTCTCTTGTCCTGATCCCAAATCCTCCGAGTACTTTCACATCATAGCTTAAGACCTCTTCTAGGAAAGAGAGAGAATTAGGAGTGAGTTCTGTCTTCGTTCCCGTGATCCCTGCTCGAAGAGCGGCATAGATATGCTTTGGGTGTACGGTTAGGATCTCCTGCAATCTTGCAGATGAGGTGTTCGGAGCTATGACGGGAACACAGTCTAGACTTAGTTCCTCTGCTATCTGATACATTCCCTCATCACTTCCTACAGGAAGGTCGGGGATGATACACCCAGCAGCCCCAGCAGCTTTTACTCTACTCAGATATTCAGTGACTCCAGTATAAACCACTGGTGCTGCATAGGTCATGATATAGACAGGGGTATCAATGGTCTTCGTAAGCTCTGAGATAAAAGAGAATCCTCTATCGAGGGTGAATCCCTGCTCTATCGCTTGGGTACATGCAGCCTGGATCACAGGACCATCAGCTGTCGGGTCTGAGAAAGGGAACTGGATCTCAAGAAATGAAGCTCCCCCCTTCGATAATCCTATTGCAACCTGCATAGCGGTAGACTCATTCGGATATAAAGCAATCATATGTGACATGATTGAGTATTTCATCTGATTGCCTCCTGTTCCAAGAATGATATCCAGTTATCTTCATCGATTGCTCTTGCGGTGATGAAGATATCCTTATCTCCACGACCTGACATATTCACGATGATCCTCTTATCTTTTGATAGTTTAGGAGCTAGTTTCATGGCAAAGGCTCCGGCATGTGCTGATTCCAAAGCAAAACAAAGGCCCTCGTTTCGTGCGAAGAACTTCACCGCATCGATAGCCTCTTCATCTGAGGCTCTTTCGAACTCCACGCGCCCCTCTTTCCCTAGGTGTGCTAATTGAGGTCCGATCCCGGGATAATCGAGTCCAGCTGAGACTGAATGTGTATGTTGCACCTGCCCCTCTCTATCAAGGAGAAAATAGCTCTTATACCCTTGAACGACGCTGATAGCTCCACTTCCATCCATCCTAACGGCATGTTCCCCTGGAGCTTCACCCTTACCACCAGCTTCTACTCCGATAAGTCTTGGATGCTCATTTTTGATGAAGGGGGAGAAGAATCCCATAGCATTCGAACCACCACCAACGCAGGCTATCATTGCCTCTATCTCAAGATCCTTTGTCTGTTCAAGAACCTCTTTACCGATGACGCTCTGAAACTCTCTTACCATATCTGGGAAAGGTGCAGGTCCTAGAGCTGACCCAAGGAGGTAATGGGTTGTCTCATAGTTTCTCGCCCAATCTCTCAAGGCTTCGTTCACCGCATCTTTAAGAGTCCTTGATCCAGATGATACAGGAATGACAGTCGCCCCATACTGTTTCATCCAGAACACATTGGGATGCTGTCTTTTAATATCGATCTCTCCCATATAGATGATGCATTCGAGTCCCAACCTTGCACAGATCGCAGCAGTCGCAACGCCATGCTGACCTGCTCCGGTCTCAGCGATGATCCGTCTCTTACCCATTCGTTTTGCCAGAAGTCCCTGACCGAGAGCATTGTTTATCTTATGGGCTCCGGTATTAGCGAGCCCCTCCAATTTGATATAGATCTGAGCACCACCAAGCGCTTCGGAAGCTCTCTTCGCATGAAGTAACGGTGTAGGTCTCCCAATATAGGACTTTGCCTCTTCTGCGAACTCTGCTTGAAAGTCAGGGTCTTCTTTAGCCTTATAGAATGCAGTATGCAACTCCTCTAAAGGAGAGCGAAGTACTTCGGCAACATACATCCCTCCGAATTCACCAAAGAATCCATTATCACTCGTATTCATATTATCCCTCTATCTCTTCAAATAACATCTTCAATCTCTTATGATCCTTCTTCCCAGGAGATAGTTCTACTCCACTAGATACATCTATAAGCTCTGGGTGATAACGGTAAACTAATTCAGAGACATTCCCAGGATTGATACCTCCAGCAAGCCATAGGATATGACCTTCTGAAACTTCATCAACTAGCTTAGTATCGATCTGTCTTCCCGTCCCACCGTGCTGAATCGGGTGATACGCATCGATGAGGACCCGTGGAGAATGGTAGCTTCCTAGGGTCTCTATACTCTGCTCATCTTTCAGACGTACCGCCTTATAATAAGGGAACCCTAATGAGAAACACATTTCGGGATCCTCATCCCCATGGAACTGTATCGCATCAAGATACCCTTCTTCAAGCATCTGCTTCACTTTTTCATACCGTTCGATATCTATATCTGCGTTCACTACCACAGCGACCTTTAATATATCAATATCTGTTAGACTTCTCACAAATCCTGTAGTCGTCTCTCGAGGTGAATCTGCAAAGATGAAACCCAGAATATCTGCACCAATCGATGCTGCATATTCTGCATCGGCTCTATTGGTGATCCCACAGATCTTCACCAAAGGTCGATCTAATCGTTGTTTTCTGGTGATCGTATCCCAGAATCTTCTCAATTTGTCATCACTTTGAAGTCCACCTTGAAGCCCTGATATGATTTTAGGGATCCTCAAAGGATTCCGTACTACCGACTCTCCGATTAGCAGCGCCTGAAAGCCATGAAGCCCAGCAAGATAGGCATCCTCTTCTCCCCATATTCCTGATTCATACACCACCACAGGATCCCAATCGATTTTCTGTCTCTGTTTTATGGGAAACAATCTGTCTATCTTGAAACTCTTCAAGTTTCGACAGTTGATACCGGTTAACATCGGTTTCAAGTCACGGACCTTCTCAATATCCTCATCTGCGTGGACTTCCACTAAAGGTGTCATCCCTTTGGATATAGCATATTCATATAGATCTCGTATTTCTTGGAAAGTGAGTAATGAAGCTATAAGAAGTATCAGATCGGCTCCAGCTCTATAGCTGATATCTATATCCTCTCTGCAATACAGAAAATCTTTTCTCAATATGGCAAGATCAGGGTAGGCCTGTTTGATATCGATCAGATCCTGTAAGGAACCATTGAAGTAGTTCTCCTCAGTGAGAACAGAAACGATCCTGACACCCTTCTCATGATAGATTCCCGCCTGTTTCACAGGGTCAAGATCGCCTGAGATGATCCCTTTTGAGGGGGAGGATCTTTTGATCTCACAGATCAAAGATGGATCTTCCAAGACTCTCATAACATCAATAACCGGTTCTATTCGTTTCTGAGGAACCTCTACACTTAGAGCCTGACCCTCTAATTCAATCCGACCCTTCCGTCTCTTGAAGATGGTCAGTCTTATATCTTCACTATGATCATTCATGAACTCTTATCCCTTTATGAATCGTCTTGATATCCTGACAATCTCTTTGATCTTATCAGTGACAAGGCCATCTTCAAGAGCTTTCTGTGCTATCTGTACACCTTCTGTGATTGTAGATGCCTGTTTTGCGATAAACAGAGCTGCCCCACTGTTTATGAGGACTGCACTCTTCACCGCCTCATACTCATTAATTTTATAAGCTATAGCAGCATTTGACTGTGCCGTACCACCTTTGAGTTCATGGAGATCGTAGATTCTCAAACCATAATCCTCAGGAGAGATAGTCTTATGCTCTTCTATACCCTGCTCATCGATGAAGAATATCTCAGTAGGACCTGTGACAGAGATCTCATCAGCCCCATCAAGACCATGGACGGTCATGACCCGCTTTACCCCAAGAAGTTTCGCAGCACGAGCGACCTTCTTCAATAAAGACCTATCAAAGACACCGATGATCTGATACTCACTCGATGCTGGATTGGCAAGGGGTCCAAGCACATTCATAAGGGTCTTCACTCTAAGAGATCTTCGTGCGGGCCCTGCGAATCGCATAGCACCATGATAACGGGGTGCGAACATGAAGGTAAAGGAGCTCTCCTCTAGTAACTCGGTTGCCTCTATAGGAGTCATATCGATATTTATCCCTAACGCTTCATAGAAATCGGCACTTCCACTTCTTGAGCTGATGGCTCTGTTCCCATGCTTAGCTACTACAGCACCACAGGAGGCACAGATCAATGCTGCATAGGAGGAGATATTAAACGTCCCAAGACCATCACCCCCAGTGCCACAGGTATCGAGCATCGGAGCATCATGAAGTAATGGTATACGTTTCTTTCTCAGTATTGATGCACATCCAGCAATCTCATGGGCAGTGAAGCCTTTCATATTGAATGCAGTAAGAAAAGCAGCAATCTGAGCATCATCAAGATTGCCATCAGTGAGTTCATCCATAAACTCTGCAGCCTCTTCATAGGAGAGGTCTTCTCGATTCATGACTCTCATCAGGGTCTCTACCACGGGATAGGCCTTTCTCCGGTAACTTATGAAGTTCTGTAATATCTTCTTTCCATACTGGCTTGCTATTGATTCAGGATGGAACTGTACTCCCTCGATAAGTAGTTCTTTATGTCTTAATCCCATGATCTGCC
The DNA here is from genome assembly GCA_964564075.1 of uncultured Spirochaetales bacterium. Lineage (GTDB taxonomy): Bacteria > Spirochaetota > Spirochaetia > CAKZLE01 > CAKZLE01 > CAKZLE01. Next base: position 1,892 of record CAZLZY010000136.1, on the reverse strand, counting down.
CATCTGAAGATCTAGCAGTTATCTCAAGGCATACGGGAAGAGTTACCTCTTCAACACAGAGGGAGTGGTAGCGAGTGCCTTCGAACAATTGAGGGATAGTCCTGAAGAGCCCTTTGCCATCATGGGAGATCGCATCGGTCATCCCATGCATGATCCTCACTGATTGGATGATCTTCCCTCCAAAGGCCTGAGCGATACTCTGATGACCGAGACAGACTCCCAGGATAGGATAATCCTTCCCAAGCTCTTTGATCGCATCTAATGAGATCCCTGCACCATCAGGTCTTCCAGGTCCTGGAGAGACGATGATCCCGGTAGGATTCATCTCTCGAATCTGATCACAGGTGATGACGTCGTTGCGGTATACAGCTATCTTCTCATCTGTAAGTTCAGATAAGTACTGTACGATATTATAGGTGAATGAATCATAGTTATCTATCACAATATACATATTACACCTCCAGTCCTAGGCTTTTAGCCATGGCTCTCAGTTTCTCATTCGTCTCTTCAAGTTCCCTCTCAGGTACTGAGTCATATACGATCCCAGCTCCACCTTGTAAGATGATCTTATTATCCTTCTTCAATGCAGTCCGAATGGAGATACAGGTATCAAGATTCCCATCTCCCTCCATATAGCCTATCAGACCTGCATAGAAGGTCCGCTTCTCAGGCTCGAGCGCATCGACAGTCTTGATCGCCTGGATCTTCGGAGCTCCTGATACCGTTCCGGCTGGGAAGGTCGCCCTGATAACATCTGCAGCACTTACTGATTCTGCAATAGTACCTTCGACCTCAGATACGATATGCATGACATGAGAGTATCTCTCTATCCCCATGTTCTCTGTTAGCTCAATCGATCCTGATTTGCAGACTCGTCCAAGATCATTCCTGGCAAGATCGATGAGCATCACATGCTCAGCACGTTCCTTAGGATCGGCAAGAAGTTCCTTCTCTAGAGCAGCATCTTGCTCGGCATCCTTTCCTCTCCGTCTTGTACCTGCGATAGGTCTCACGATCGCCTTATCACCTCGGACTTTGACCATGACCTCTGGGGAGGCTCCAAAAATCTCAAAGGAGGAGAAATCTAGGTAGAACATATAGGGGGATGGATTAATAGTTCTTAATTGTTTGAATGCATCAAAAGCAGAGAGGTCGGTCTCGACATATATCCTTCTAGAAAGGACTCCCTGTAAGAGGTTACCTTTGATGATCTCCTCACGAAGGATCCCCACACCTTTTATGAAGGCCTTATCAGTCTCCTCATCTTCGATGATTCTCATGACCTTCGGAGGGGCCGGTGTTACGAGGTAGTTGAAATCGAGGTCGTTCATCCTTCTTATCACATGATCCACAGAGGCTTCTAAGTCTATCTCAGATTCATGATAGTTGACTCCAAGGATATAGATAAGATCTGTGGCATGATCGAAGATGACATAGATATGGCCAAAGAGGAAATGGGCATCATAGATACCAATGGGGTCTTTCTTCTCTCTGAAAGTTATCGTATCACATAATCTCGAGAACTCATAAGAGAGATACCCTACGCCACCTGTGGGACAGGGAAAGTCATGGAGGACCGGATTCTGTTTGGCGTACTTCGGTAGGACATCAAGGATATCTTCTCCTTCTTCACCAATTGAGGTCTTCACACCATCCTTGATCATATATACCATTTCACCGTCTTGAACGACACTGAAGGCTTCATCAAGGACTAGCAGAGAATAACGCTCTCTACCACTCATCAACGAAGAGGATTCTAAGAGGACTTTCGCTGAGAATTTCCCTGCTATCCCGCAAGGTGTGAATCTCTCACCTCCGACCATTCGTAATATACTATCTGTTCTCATCTCATTCTCCCAATATCGAGTAAGGTAGTAGAGTGAACTAAAATC
>CAZLZY010000135.1:0-6509 GCA_964564075.1 uncultured Spirochaetales bacterium | reverse complement strand
TATCCATGAGTGTATCGATCATAGTCAACTGATGTTGAACTGTTCTTTCTGCCTCGACTCGTTTAGTAATATCACGTATGGAGGTGATTCGAACCGTCTCCCCTTGATAGATCAAGTTCTTACTTTCTATCTCTCCTGAGAAGACTGAACCATCTTTGTGTTCACCTTTGATCGTATATGGTCCTGCATAATCTTTTTCAACATTATCTCTAATAGAATTGATCGACTCTAGATTGTTCGCTACCCCGGTGAATAGGTTAGAACCTATAGATTCCTCTCGTGAATAGCCCGAGATCTTCTCGAATACATCATTGACTTCAAGGATCTTTCCATTCTTATGGAGAACGATTCCAGAAAAAGTCGAATTGAAGAGGAATTTCAAACGATCATCACTCTCTTTCATCTTCTGTTGGTTTATAATCTTATCGGTGATATCTATTACCGAGATAAGCCCCGCAGGACGATTCTGAAAGGAGACTACATTTCCGAAGAGTTCTACCCACTTCTCGGTCCCCTGCTTTGTAATGATCTTGAATTGATACGAAAGAAGGTCATTCTTACCAGATTGCCGAGATTGTGCTTGTGTTTTAACAAGTTCTCGATAGTCTGGATGGATGAATTCCCAATAGAAATGATCAAGAAGCTCTCCTCGTTCGAACCCGGTAAGGTGGAGGGCCTGATCATTCACGAATATCCATTTATCATCCTGATACAGCATCACAGCCATAGGGAGTGTTTCGAAAAGAAGATGTACGATCTCCATATTCTCTTCTATCTGTGTGGAGAATGGGGTAGGAGAAGAGACCTTATCATGATCATATCTTGTGATGCTCTCAGTTATATCAAGCAGGTAGGAGTGATAAGTTGGCATATCTATCTTGGTATTGGTGACTTTAACAAGTGTATCTTGAATCCATCTAGGTGCATTATTGTTCCCTAGGATTCTATAGGGTTGGCGTACGAATCTTTGGGGGATCTCATGCCTGATCAAAGCGTTTTCTTTGTGGTAGGTGATCCTATCAATAGGGTGTAACATATCAATGAATGAGATAGAGCCTTCACTCATATTTCTAGGTAATATCTGTAAGAGATCAGATAATCGAGTATTCTGAGTAGGAGTTAGTGTATTGAAAGAGGTATCTTCCCATTCAAGTATTACGTAAGGATGCTCTTGGAGTAAGGGTTTATCAAGCATATAACCTTCTTTTAAGTCAGAATGGACCTATGATACCATAGGATAATGGTAATAGTAATAGCCTTAAAAGATTTCCCCTTTCTCAAATATATTGAAGGGATAATAATATGAGATAGTACTGAATGGGATGAATTAGTTACATGTTAACAATGCTCTATGAGGTTACCGGGAAAAGACATCCCTCATGACCATGACAGCTTCCATCATCTTTGGGAAGCCTGTTGAAGGAGCGATCATGAGTATTGCATGTTCAATCTCCTCTTGAGTACAACCTGCAGCCATTGCTTTCCTTATATGGGTCTTCAGTGCGAACTGGTATTCACTCACACTAGAGATTGCTACTTTGATCAGCCAACGGGTCTTCTCATCAAGAGGACCTCCTAAGGTATGGATCTTCTTTCCATACTCCTCATATGATTCATAGATCTCTTTATGATGAGTCTTTATATAATCTAGATTCTCTTTTATCTCGTTCATAGGGCACTCCTTAGCTCCATTGTAGGACTAGCGATCTTGGAAGTCGATATAATCTAGTAAAGATTGTTTTCTATTCACTCCTGTGATGATAGAGTTTTCTGTTGGAATATAGGAGCTATTTATGAGTAGGTTACTAATACCCTGTAGTGACACCGATCCCAGCATCTACTCTCATATTGATCCCTGTAATACTTGAGGCTCTTGGACTTGAGAGAAATAGTACCGCTTCAGCCACTTCATTAGGAGAAACAAGTCTTCCTAGTGGTGAAGAAGATATAAAACGGGATACCCCATCGGGCCATGCCTTTTCGATTCCCTCCCGATAGATGACTCCCGGTGATACTGAATTCACTCGAATACCTTTAGGACCCAACTCAAGAGCAGCACCTCTAGAGAACTGCAACAGTCCTCCTTTAGAGGCCCCATAGAGGGAGTGCATGACAGCAGGATTCTCAGCTTCGATCGAGAGGATATTGACGATCGCTCTATCAGTTCTGTCTGTGGGCTGCTTTGCCATAAGAGATGTCAGGAGGATAGGTGCATGAAGATTAATCGATGAGAAATGGTCCATATCCTTTGGTGTGATCTCTTCGATCGTTGAGAGCTCTTGAACCCCTGCATTGTTGATAAGGATATCAAGGATCGGAAGGGTGGAGAACATCTGTTGTATTTCTTCAGAACTAGATAGGTCTGCAGTCAATAGGAGCTTAGGTTCCTTTGGTAAACTCATTGCCCAGTCTTTTTTCTCATCATCCCAAGAGCTCGCAAGTAGATAGAGATTAGCCCCTTGTTCCGAGAAGGTATGAGTCAATGCTCTTCCTAGTAATCCGGTGCTTCCTGTGATCAGAATATTCTTATCCTTCAACTCCATCGTATCCTCCACGCTATATGATACAGGTGCTTAAGCTGATGCACAAGCGATACCTTTTCGTTCTTAACTAAATCATGGTAGACTTGAGACTATGAAAGAAGAAAGAAGCTGCTTAGCAGGAAGTTTAGTATTATATAAGAAGAAACCAGCCAAAGTCATCAAAATCGATACGAAGATACACCTTGATCTCAATAATGCCAAGACTGTACAGGTAAGAGCTAAGGATATCCTCCTACTCCATCTTGGACCCATGCAATCACTCGGTGAGTTGTCATCTGAAATGACTCCAGCGGAAGATCTCGATGAGGTATGTGAGATGATCGAAGAGATGACAGACATCGAAGAGTTCGCAGACCTCGCTTATGGTGAATACACTCCCCAGACAGCTTGGGCAGTCTATAACCTCCTAGAAGATGGACTCTATATTTCAGGTACCCCTTGGGCGATCTCTATGGTAGATTCTCAGGTTAGAGAATCGATCCTGAAGGAACGAGAAGAGAAGGCTCAGAAACAGGCCGTCTGGGAAGCCTTTGTCAGCCGAGTCAAAAAAGGTTCCATCGGTCCTGATGATCATGAGCGATTCTTCGATGTGGAGAATTTAGCGAATGGTAAGAGTTCAAAAAGCCGATTACTGAAAGAACTCAAGATATCTGAAGATCCAGAGCATGCCCATGCTTTGCTCTTGAAACTCCATATCTGGGATGAGTTCAATGACCCCTATCCATCAAGGATGGGATTATCACAAGATATCGAGTATCCAGAGATCAGCACAGCAGATGAGGATGAGCGAGTAGACCTGACCCATCTAGCAGCCTATGCTATCGATGATGAGGGAAGTACTGATCCTGATGATGCGATCAGTATTGATGGTGATCGACTATGGGTCCATGTCGCAGATGTCTCATCAGCAGTCAGTTCGGATAGTGCTCCTGACCTGTCAGCACGAGAGGCCGGAGCCAATCTCTATCTCCCAACAGGTGTAAGGACCATGCTTCATCCTGATGCATCCTCCTTCTTTGGATTGGGGCTACATGAAGAATCACCAGCAATCTCTTTTGGTCTGATATTGGACGCGAATGGGAATATTACTGATACACAAGTGTGTCTTTCTAAGGTGAAGGTCACAAGACTTACCTATAAAGGGGCTCAACAACAGATCGATCAGGGAGACCTCGCTCAGATAGCACGTCATGTTGAGAGATATCGGAATAGAAGGATGTCCTCAGGTGCGATCGAACTAAATATTCCTGAAGTGAAGACTCGGATCCTAGATGGGAAGATATCGATAACCCCATTGGTTGCACATCCCTCTCGAGATCTTGTCGGGAACTCAATGATCATGGCGGGAGAGGCTGCAGCTAAGTTCGCAGTCGAACATGAGATCCCATTTCCTTTTACCGTCCAGATGCCACCTGATGGTGAAATCGAACATGTCGAAGGGATAACCGAGATGTTCAAGTTGCGAAGAAAATTCAAACCCAGTGCTCTGCGGGTATCACCAGATGTCCATTCAGGCTTGGGAGTTGATGCCTATAGTAGGGTAACGAGCCCCTTACGCCGATATCTTGACCTGTTGGCTCATCAGCAGCTACGGGGTTATCTGAAGAAAGAACCTATATTAGATACAGATGAGATCCTAGAACGAGCTAGTATAGCCTTTGAACAGGCAAAACAGATGCAGAGGATAGAGAGAGCTTCCAATAAACACTGGAAACTCGTATACCTTCTTCAGAACCCAAAATGGCAGGGGAACGGTATCGTATATGAGATCAGAAAGAAGGAGATCTTCCTTTTTATTCAAGAACTGGCTTTGGAAGTAAGTATTCCTTTTGCCCATGGTATCGAATTGGATGAAGAGTTAAAGCTAAGTCTTGATAGTGTTAACTTACCCTATGGTAATGCAAGCTTCTCGGTGATGAAATGACCATGCATATCTCAGAAGATATGATCTGTGATCTGACAAGATGGTTTGACTCCTATACCTCAGATATCCTAGAAGCTCAGCATGCTGATGAACATATCCTTCTGAAGATAGAACATACGAAACGAGTATGTGATGAGATCGAGATGATAGGACGATCGATAGCTCTTGATCAGGATGCAATGAGACTCGCCTATGTTATTGCGCTCTTTCATGATATCGGACGATTTGATCAATTTGCTACCTATAAGACCTTCGTAGACAGGGATTCTGTAGACCATGCCCAGCACGGGGTAGCAATACTGAAACGGTTACCTCTATTCGATTCGTTCTCTCATAAGGTGAGAAGTATCATCCTTATTGCGATCGAACATCACAACAAAGCCTATCTCCCTGATCTTCCAGAAGATGTCTTGCTCTACGCAAAACTCATTAGAGATGCTGATAAACTCGATATCTATAAGGTAGTCACCGATTATTATCAGAGAACAGAACCTGAAGAGAACAGAGTCATCCAGCTAGGTCTTCCCGATACTGAAGGGGTATCTCCTGCTGTTTGTGGTGATCTTCTTGAGCACAGGATCGTCTTATCGGAACATCTTCAGAACCTCAATGACTTCAAGTTACTTCAGGCAGCCTGGATCTTCGATTGTAATTTTCCTGCTACCTATAAGGCGATCAAAGAGCGCGAATATTTAGAGATACTAAAAAAACAACTACCTCAAACAGAGCAGATAACTGCGCTGTTTGAGGACCTCCAATCATACCTTGTAGGTAAGTGAGCATTATCATAATACCCATTTGGTACTCACGATGTTGTCATGTGTAGCGACTCTATAGCGTTGCCCACGTATCTCCTGAGGGAACTCCTCCATTGAGTGTTGTCTGAGGATCTGCTCCATCTGTAGTATAGAAGATCATTGGTGATGGGCAGGCTGTACTTGATAATGAGACCCCTCGTCCATCATCAAATGGTCCATCATTTGGATCTGGAAGTAATTTTGGAGCTAGTGAGTATCTATCTCGGTAGTGAACCCCCTGTACCTGAATACCAAATCACCAGTTTCTCATCTCTATACTGACCATAGGAGGAACGACAAAGCTATCCGTTGGATAGGATGAAGGTCTTTCATCGATATTGGGTATGAAGGTGAGGAATCGCTGATCAAAATTTGCAATTTCTACTGGTGGTGAATCATTGTCTGGCACATAGCTATCACCATTGGAATCGTTATCTGAATAGAATTTCTCTTTGAGGAACAATGTGATATCAACAGCAATGACCGCTTCTTGAAAGTCTTCATTGGTATCAAGGATCAATCCACCGACACCACCACTTTGGTTGTAGAGTGCCATTCGTCCCATCGATATTCGCGTATCACGTGGAAGATATGCAGAATCCTGTTTGAAGTATCCACGATCATTATAGACTCTCGTGACCACAGCTGAATCATAGGCGTAATGACCATACTCATCTTGAAACTGCTTCCAGGTAGCTACCTGACAATCATCGATCCGAGTATCCCGATATATAGGGTGTGAATAATCATCTGTACCAATTTGATGGTCAGCTTCATAGTAGACAGCAAAAGCAAAGAAACCCAAAGTGCCTTCATCGCTTGATTCTCCAATTATGGTGTCATCTTGCTCGTTTCCATAGGCAATATTACCCCACCAATCATCACTCCAAGTATCATAACCACCAAGATTCGGATCGGGTGTAAGATCTGTTTCTCTCTGGCAACTGATTTCAGTCGGAGGGAAGAACGTTTGTCTATCACTGACTATCCAGTACCAACCATCAGTAGCTTCATCCCAATTGGAGGCATCTCCTGGACCTACACCCTGCATAGGAAATCCCCAAGTTGGTGAGACTGACCATTGGTTTTCGAAGAGGTAGGCATCTGTATTTTCAAAGACTCTACTATTAAAGATAGTAGTGTTTGAACCATCTTTAATATCTATCCCCTGGTTATCCTTCTGATAGCAGGGAGCACCTGTAAGAGCGTTACTCCTACTATCCTGAACCCCATCTCCGTGTTTTA
>CAZLZY010000134.1:0-6510 GCA_964564075.1 uncultured Spirochaetales bacterium | reverse complement strand
ATCTTCTAGATCAGTTTTCTCATATAGCTCTATAACGCCTGTCTGAATCAGACAGGCGTTCTTTTATCCTCTTCTCAAATCAGAGGGGAGACAGTCCATAAGGATCGTATCATATCGTTTCCCTTTCATGATAAACGATTCCCTCAAAGCTCCTGCTCGCTTGAAACCGACCTTCTCATAACATCGTATCGCACTCTCATTGAAGCTGAACACTCGAAGAAAGAGTGATCCTATATTCAGATGATCAAAGGCATATCCGCATAAGAGGCTTAACGCTTCAGTCCCAAGCCCCTTTCCTCGTGACTCTTTAGGTCCGATGAAGATCCCTACCTCTGCAGTCCTATGGATCTGATTCCAATCCATGATCCCGCAATTACCGATGAGAGTGTCTCCTTGAGAATCAACGATCGCATAGGTATGATCTTTTGATAGCTTCTCTAACATCTCCCGTTCACCATGTAGCGTTATATTCACTGAGGCTAATGTAAGATTACCGGTTATTTCGAGATCATTGAGCCACTGTGTATAGAGGGGTGAATCGTCGAGGTTCATTGGTGAGAGATAACAGTGTTTTCCTGATAGTTTCTTGAAATATCTCATAGGAGCACCTCCGTAAGAATATCATACAGGAGATGCTCGTATAAATCCAACTAAAATCCCTCTAGAGGGACTTTAGTGCTTCTCTAGCAAGAGCAGTATATTCCTCTTTAGAACGTACACCCAATATCGGTTCTCCGATGACCCTTCCATTCTGGTCGACGAAAAGGGTAGTCGGTACCGCATAGGCAATATCGAAGATGATCTTCTCTGTAGCACCTGTCGGAACCAGATTCAGATAGGTGACTCCGGTCGTATCTATGATATTCTGTGCAGCCTTCGCACTGCGTTTACCATCACCGATGACACCAATGATCTGTACCCCTTCAGAAACCAGTTCAGCGGAGAGGACTTCTAACATAGGCATCTCTTCAATACAGTAGGGACAAGTCGTAGTCCATACATTCATCATAGTCAGAGATTGCTTTTTGAGAACCTCAGGACCATGGGAGGTCCCTTGAAGAGTCTCACCTGCAAAGATCGCAAGCTTATAATCTTGCTTCAATAAAAGAGAGCCACTCCCATCTCCACTGCTTGCAACAGTAGGAGACTGTGTCGTCTCTACTACAGGGACTACGCTCTCTTCGACATCCGAGCTCTTAGAACAACCGATCAATGAAATGATGAGTCCTATTACTATTATAATTATTACTATTTTTCTCATATTTAAAATATACTGTCTTATCTTTGAAAAATCCAGACTTATTTATATATCTAAAGCCTCTCTCTGCTTGAGTACGATCTCATCGATTCCCTCTTGGGCAGAATCAAGGAGCAAATTCAGTTCAGCTCGAGAGAATACACCATCTTCACCAGTTCCCTGGACCTCTACAAGTGAACCATCTCGCATCACGACGTTCATATCGACCTCTGCTCGTGAATCATGGTAATAATCAAGATCGCATATGATCTCTCCAGCTACTTTCCCTACACTCACTGCAGCGACTTGTCCAAGAAGATACTCTTCTGGACCTGATTTCCCCTGCTGGTCTGCGACCTGTCTCAAGGCATCATACAAAGCGACCCATCCACCAGTGATCGATGCAGTCCTCGTTCCACCATCTGCCTGTAATACATCACAGTCTATAGTGATAGAGACTTCACCTAGGCTTTTAAGGTCGACTGCTGCTCGTAAAGACCTTCCGATGAGCCTCTGTATCTCAGTACTTCTTCCATCCTTCTTGATCCCATCTCTTCTCTTTCTTCCTCCACCGGTACTTCCGGGAAGCATCGAATACTCAGCTGTTATCCAGCCCTTCCCAGAACCGATCAGAAAAGGAGGTACGGAGTTACTGATGCTCGCAGTACAGATGACTTTGGTATCACCAAAGCTTATCAGGCATGATCCTGATGGATACTTGATATAGTTTCTTTCTATTGTTATGTTTCTCATGAAATAATCCTATCACACAACAGAAGTCATAACCATACTCTTTTGTTTCCTGTATCCTTAATGTATAGTAGATGCATGGTAACAAAAGAACTCATCAAACAGATTCCCAAAGTAGAGTTGCATGACCATCTTGATGGCGGACTCCGTCCAAAGACGATCATAGAATTGGCTGCAGAATACAACATCGACCTCCCTTCGACTGATATCACTCAGCTGACAAACTGGTTTCATCGAGGTGCTAAACAGAAGAGTCTTCCGCTTTACCTTGAGACCTTCGCCGTGACCACTGCGGTCATGCAGCGAAAAGAGTCATTAGAAAGGATAGCCTTTGAGGCAATGGAAGACTTTGCAAAGGATCATGTAGTATATGCAGAGATCAGGTTCGCACCTATCTTGCACCAACAGGATGGTCTGAATCTCGAAGATATCGTAACATCAGTTTTAGCTGGTCTCGAGAGAGGAAGACGTCTGACCGGAGTCAGTTTTGGATTGATCCTCAGTGCTCTACGTAATCAAGATCCTAAGATCTCATTGGATATCGCAGAACTCGCGGTGGCTTTCAGTGATCGTGGAGTAGTCGGCTTCGATCTCGCAGGTGATGAGAATGGACATCCCCCAAAGAAACATATCGAAGCATTTCAATATATACGGAATAAGAACTTCAATATTACTATCCATGCAGGTGAGGCTTTCGGTCTAGAATCTATCTGGCAGGCAATACAGACCTGCGGTGCTCACAGGATCGGACATGGGACTCACCTGCTTGAGGACATGACGATACAGGGACTAAGGATAGAGAAACTTGGGTCCCTCTCCAACTTTATCCGGGATAAACGAATACCACTAGAGATGTGTTTGAGTTCTAATATTGGGACAGGTGCTGCAAAGAATATAGATGCCCACCCCTTCAATCTTTTCTATAGAAATCACTTCAGAGTACTTCTCTGTAGTGATAACCGATTGATGAGTGGTACGTCACTCATCAATGAGATGTCTCTTGCTGTAGAGCATTTCAATCTCACGTTACGAGATCTTGAGAAGATAACTCTCAATGCAATGAAATCCTCGTTCGTACACCATGATGAGAAGATTAGACTCATCTATGATGTGATCAAACGAGGATATGCTGATCTACGAAATGATCTTAACTATCACGGAGAGCTATAAAAGATGATCACCAAAACAATTCCTCAAGACATTATGAAGCAATTGATTATCGACCAGCAGAATGAGATAGATGCATTCGAGATCTATACGAGAGTCGCAGCGAGATGTAAGGATACTGAGAATGCAAAGGTCCTTGAACATATCGCAAAAGATGAACTTTCCCACTACAAGATGCTTAAACTTCATACGAACGAGGAGTTAACCTATAGAAGGCACAAAGTGATCTTCTTCCTGTTCGTCACCACTATATTCGGCCTGACGTTCGGATTAAAACTTCTTGAGAAAGGTGAGGAGAATGCCGTTAATCTTGACTATGTAGGGCTAGAAACCTATATTCCCGGGATAAAGAAGGTCATAGAGCAGGAAGAGAGGCATGAACATGAGTTACTTGGGATGATCAATGAGGAGCGTCTAGCCTATTTGGGCTCGATCGTTCTTGGTCTCAATGATGCTCTTGTCGAATTGACAGGAACCCTAGCAGGACTCTCTTTTGCGTTCCAGAATACTAAGATCATCGCCTTATCAGGTTTGATAACCGGTATCGCAGCCTCCTTTTCCATGGCAGCTTCGGAGTACCTTTCCACAAAGGCAGAGAATGGGGAGAATGCCCTGACTTCATCGATCTATACTGGTATCGCTTATATCGTAACAGTATTTCTCCTGATCCTTCCCTATCTGCTATTTGAGCATTACCTTGTCTGTCTCGCCGCAACCCTCACGATCTCTGTGATCATCATATTCCTCTTCAACTACTATATATCAGTAGCAAAGGATTATAAGTTCTCCAGGAGATTCTTTGAGATGGCAGGGATCAGTCTTGGTGTTGCAGCATTCTCATTCGGAATCGGTGTACTCGTTAAGATTATTTTCGGAGTAGAACTTTAGCATATTCTTGATCTTTAATAATCTATAGATAAAGAACATTAGCGATAGAGAATATTGCCATTATTCCCCCATGTAAAGGCTAAAGTAAAAGAGATCAAACAGAATATTGCTACATTATATTTTGCGAGTAAGGATCAAACACTCCCTTTATTACCAAAACTCATGACTCTCGTAACCCTGGGATATGCATTGAGCCCTATAGATCTTATACCAGACGTTATACCAATCCTTGGTTATTTGGATGATCTGATCATACTACCTGCACTGATTATCCTAACTATAAAACTCATTCCAGATGAGATTTTAGCACAAGCTAAGAAAAAAGCGCTCGCACATCCGATTCTACTAAAAAAGAGTTGGTTGACTGGAATCCTATTTATTACTATTTGGATCCTATTACTGTATTTCGTAGTGAAAAGAATCATGCACTGATCAAGCTCAACCCCACGGTCCTTTTCTCGAGATACCTCGCCATTCATCGATCGGATTTATCCTCAACCTGATCAACAGGTAGAGGAACGCAAAAGCGAACCCAGCAAGATGGGTCAGATGTGCGACTCCAGATCTTACAGATGTAATCTGACTGAAGAGCTCTATCGCAGTATAGAGGACAACTAGGATAGGGGCTCTTATTGGGATGAGTCCGAATATGAATATTCTTGCCTGAGGATAATAGGCTGCAAAAGCAAGTAAGACTGCATAGACAGCACCTGATGCTCCAAGTAAGAAGACTCCATATCCACCGGTCGCCCAATAGAAGAAGAAAGAGAACAACCCTGCTAAGAAGCCTGTAGACAGGTAGAACAGTAGAAACTCTTTCGATCCCATTCGTCTCTCCACCTGTGTCCCGAAGAAGAACAGACCAAGCATATTGAATAGGATATGATTGAAGTTCGAATGAGCGAACATATAGGTTACGAACTGCCAATAGTAATGTTTCTCAAGTATGAGACCTGGGACCATTGAGAGATATACGAGAAGATCCCTATTCATATAGGTCAGCAGAAAGACAGCTGCATTGATAATTATGATATATAGGGTAACATTGCTATAACTGTAGCGAAATCGCTTCTGGAGTATTGTATCATTCATCTGTTAAAGATATTTAATTTACTGAGAACAGTCAAATAGTTTACTACTAAGATAAACGAAATCTATCAAGCATGGCGAGTAACTCATCTTTTGCAAGACAATCAGGGAATAGTCCTAAGATCTCAGATATTGACTCTTCTAGAAGCTCGAGGGCACGCTCTTCAGCTAGATCCACCGAACCGCTCTCCAGTAGGAGGCCGATCAATGCCTCAATATCATCATGAGCCCCTTCAATACCCTGCTCTCTAGCACTCTTGAATATTGAAAGCACATAATCTAACTGCTGAGGATTCTCCTGAAGAAATAGGATGATCGGTAGACTCTTCTTGTTCTCGACGATATCATCGCCGCGATGCTTTCCAGGATTCCCCACTCTCAAGTTGATCACATCATCCTTGATCTGGAACCCTACGCCGATCTTCTCTGCTAAGACACCTGCTCGTCTGATGATCTCTCCATCATCACTAGCAACAATAGCTCCTATCTCTGCACTCATACCAGCAAGACAGCCAGTCTTGAACCTGCACATCTGCTCATACTCCGCATGTGTCGGGATCATCTCCGGATGTTTATGCCATGTGATATCGAGACCCTGTCCGAAATGGACCCTCCTCAGATACTTTGCATAGACCTGATATACTTTCAACTTCTTCTCACCACTGATATCTGCGGCATCGATAGCAGAAGTAGGAAGATAATAGAGGAGATTCCCAGCATTTATCGATATATCGATCCCGTAGGTGATATAGGCAGCAGGGGCTCCCCTGCGATACTCGGAGGCATCTTCGATATCATCAACGATCAATGACCCATTATGAGGGAGTTCGACTACAGTCGTTAACTCATAGGCTCTCTCTGCAGCCTCTTCGCCTCCCAATATCTCAGCGATCAAGACCATGAGAAGAGGACGCCATCGTTTACCACCGGATGATAAGAGTTCTTTTGCCGGTTGGCAGAATTCATCATAGGTTTCGGTAGTAGGGTTATCCATAGGTTGCCCAACGATCCATTGGATCCAATCAGATGAGGAACGTGTAGGTAGTACTTTCTCGATCTCTTTCTCGATACGCTCTAAACGGTTTTGCATATCGCAAGCATAGGAGGCTTACTGCTATCCTGTCAAGAATAGCGAGTATATTTTTCACAGTAAGCCCTGAGTTTGTCATTTTTTCACATGTAGAGGGTAAAGAACCCTATTAAACAGTGGTTCAAAGCAGAATAAGTTGGCATGGGGATTGCTATGTTATAAGTACAAAGCAGTTTATTTTTTTCATACCTCCCAAATGTTTAGGCGGTTGATTCGGTTACCTTTCTCCCTCCCAACAACCGAACCAACTGCCACTTTTTTTCTTCTAGTAGATTGTGCTATACTCTCC
>CAZLZY010000133.1:0-6685 GCA_964564075.1 uncultured Spirochaetales bacterium | reverse complement strand
TGCTCGTAAGGTCAGAGGAACAAGCCACTGGGTAAGTGCTGCACAGGCAGTATCTGGGACTGTTCGTCTGTATGACAAACTTTTCAGCTCAGAGACACCAGGAGCTAAAACAGGGAACTTCCTCAATGATGTCAATCCTGATTCTATCGAGACGATCACAGGCTGTATGTTCGAACCATCCTTAGCTGATGCTAAAGCAGGTGATTACCTACAGTTCATGCGAACTGGGTACTTCTGTCTTGATGAGAAAGATTCAACCGATGGTAACCTAGTATTCAACAGGACGATCCCATTACGAGATTCCTGGGCTAAACTCAAGAAAAAACTTGGTATCGCTTAATATAACAATATAAGGGGTGTTCTTATGGGAAAATCAATATTCTTTGATGCGCATATGCATGCGATGTCTATCAGTCACCCTAATTATATTGCCTTCATACGAGAGATAGAAAGTAATTTCACCGATGAGGCCATCAGTGGTATGTTCTCCTCGAACTATATCGCATCTGCCTCTAATGCCACCAATCTCCTTTCTAGGATGCAGATGATCCTCTCGCTGATGGATAGATCTATCGGAGAGATATTCCTTCTGATTGAAGATGATCTGAGCAGTCCTTTCACCCTAAGGAACAAGAGCCTCTTCTCCAGCAAACCCCTTGCAGAACACGATCCCTTTATCCATGATGGAGCCTTTCATTTTCATGAAAAGCGGTATGACAACATCGGTCTTTGTCCTATGATCATGGATTTCACTCGTAAGAATGAGCAGATCCGAGGGGTCTACTCCTATGAATATAAACCAGAGAAGTTGATTCAGTTCATTGAAGATACGAAAAGTGGAATCGAATATTACCATAAGAGTAGACCAGAGGGACTCCTACGGTTCTTCCCCTTCTTAGGGATCAATCCGACAGCTCATGCGCTTCCCTTCATAATCGATCTCTTTGAGACCTATCTGATCACCGATAAGAATAGTAAAACGGATTCTCAATTCTGCCATGGAGTCAAACTCTATCCTCCTCTCGATTTCAATCCTTGGCCCGAAGGTGAGCCAGAAGAGCTTGAGAAGGTATGCTATATCTATGAGGTATGTACTAAGTACCACCTACCGATCACCACTCACTGTGATGATCAGGGTTTTAGGAGCATCTCGCCCAAAAAAGCTTGGGACTACTCCTCACCGAAGAGGTGGGAGGCAGTTCTTGAACATTATCCTGAGTTGATCATCGATTTTGCTCATTTTGGGTGGCAGTATAGACCGAGTGCTAGTCTTCTCAACTGGACTGCTGCGAGTGTCAGGCTCACCTCAAGTATCACAGACACCTGGTATTCTCAGATCCTACAGATGATGGTCAAATATGAGAATGTCTATACAGACTTCTCTTTCAGTGGAGCATCAGAGAGTTTCTATAAGCATGTGGTAGAATCCTTGAAGAGTTATTCTGTACAGGACAGGAAACAGATCAATAAGAGGATCATGTTCGGTTCCGACTACTTCCTTCACCTTTCGAAGGTCGACTCTTATTCCCACTATTTTTCCCTTTTTGATAACGCGCCTTTCTCTGCTGAGCAGTTTGAGGCCTTTGCTTCGAAGAATGTTTTTTCTTGGCTTTCTCTGAATGATGACGAATGACCCAGCATACGTGAGGTTTTCTTTTCTTAGAGAATCCTGGTGGTATGGTATGTGGGGTGATATTCTCACATGAGGCTTCCGGTAATCTCCCGGAATCAAAATGGAAGGTAGTAAGATTCGTTGAGAAGATCAGGATCCCCTTCTTTGTCAGATGCTTCAATGCTAATGTGATATATTCAATATAATCTCTTTGTATATCAAAGGTCCCATCCATATTATGACTATTCGAGAAGGATGGTGGATCCATGACGATCATATCGAACTTCTCACCAGATGGGGATCTTTCAGTGAGAAGGGTCTTAACATCTGATCTGATACAGGGAAACTGATCACCTACGAATCCGTTCTCAGCAAGATTCTCTTGTGCCCATCCAAGATAGGTGTTAGAGAGATCCACTGATACAATATATTTCGCACTACCAGAAGCCGCATATACAGAGAAAGAGCCGGTATAACAGAAGAGGTTCAGGATACGTAGCTGATCCGCATATTCTCTTACCATCATACGGGTTGGCATATGATCTAGGAACAGCCCTGTATCGATATGAGTCTCAAGATTGATCTTGAACTTTAGCCCACTCTCTTTTGCCCAGAAGGGGGCGATGGAGTTCTCTTCAGCCATCATACTATGCTGCTCAAGTCCTTCTCGCTTCTTTCTATATTGATATATGATATGTTCTTTCTTCACATAGGCCATACTGCTCACTGCGTCTATGATCAATTCTGAATCAAGGATCTCCTCCCCATATTCAACGACCTTCGCATATTGGCCATACAGTTCTACTGTGACTGGGAATTTCTCGAGATTACGGTCGAAGATTCGCATGCAGGCTGTATCATGGTCCTGCAGCTCCTTACGAACTTCCTGGTAGGTGAATTTTATTATTTTCTTAAACTCTTTTATATCATAGTTCATTTTATTTGCCTTTTTGCTGTGAAGTATATATTATTATTGTTGAATGTAAAAGGAGCTTATAATGGATCAAGAGACAGAAGCATTATTGAAGAAGATGGAAGAGGATAACGGTGGTCCTATTGAGTATAAGACCTATTGTCGCCTACTTGGTTTCAGTAATGGAACATCCCTTGATCTAGGTGGGCTACTGTATGTAGTGAATGCTAAACTAGTCTTCGAGGATTTCGAGAAACAGCCGGGCATCCTCGATATGGTCAGCAGGGCTAAGAAGACCTATGATAAATATAAGACTTATCGTCTTTTTGATGATATCGTTGGGACGAAGAAGATCACGACCAGTAATGCTAAGCGAGTTCTCGCAGGCAAGACAGATGGAGCTAACATACCACCGATAACTGGATTTGATAAGCTCTTCTCTCAGACGATCTTAGAACTCTCTTTCAAAGAGGGACCAAACTGGTATATAGAATTGCTTGAAGATAAGGAATTCATTACCTATATAGAGGAGCACAGATCATGAAAGCATTCAAAGCATATGACATCAGAGGGGTCTATAACAGGGATTTCAATAAAGAGGATGTCTATAAGGTCGGGTTTTTCCTTCCAGGACTTCTTGGAGCAAAGACTATCCTCGTAGGACGAGATGTCAGAGAGAGTTCAGAAGAGGTATTCGAATATCTGTGTAAGGGTATCACCGATGCCGGGGCTGATGTACACTCGATCGGTCTCTCGACTACTCCGATGGTCTACTTTGCTACAGCTAAACTTGGTTATGAAGGATCTGTGATGATCACTGCAAGTCATAACCCGAAACACTATAATGGCCTTAAGATCTCAAGAGCTTTAGCTCTTCCAGTAGGTGCAGAGACAGGGCTCAAAGAACTCGAACGAATGGTCCTAGAAGATAAGATCGTCGTGGCTGAGGAGAAAGGGACCCTCACATCTATCGATGTGAAACATCTGTACCTTGACTTCTTGAATACCTATGTTCCAGACACTTCAGAACTTGATCTTTCTGTGGACTGTTCTAATGGGATGGCAAACCTACTGATCAAGGACCTGATCGGTGAAGAACCTCACTATCTCTATGACACCCTAGATGGGACTTTCCCTAATCATGAACCAAATCCTCTTGAAGAGGAGAATGTTGAGGATCTGAAAGCCGCTGTGAAAGCCAATAAGAGTGATCTCGGTATCATCTTTGACGGAGATGCTGATAGAGTCATGTTCGTTGATGAGAAAGGTCGTTACATTCAACCAGATCTCATCACCGGTGTCATCGCATCACATTTTCTTAAAGATGAGAAAGGCTATATCCTCATCGATATCAGAACCTCACGTTCAGTATCAGAGTATCTTGAGAAACTTGGTGCTGATGTCTTCATATGGAAGGTCGGTCACTCCAATGCCAAGGCTAAGATGAAAGAACTTCCTGCTATCTTCGGTGGTGAGCTTGCAGGCCACTACTACTTCCGAGATTTCTATAACTGTGATTCAGGTCTTCTTGCTTGCCTTATCGTATTACAGGTCACGGTCGCTCTCAAGAAAGAGGGACGAAAGATCTCAGATCTGATTGATGAGATGGTCGTCTATGCGAACTCTAGTGAGCTTAATTTCAAGATCGAAGATAAAGATGGTGCTATGACAGCACTCAAAGAGAGATATACTACAGAGGTGACTCCTACCAAGGTTCTAGACTTTGACGGTTACCGGATCGAGTTCGAAGATTGGTGGTTCAATGTAAGACCTTCGAATACTGAGCCCTATCTAAGACTTGTCGTTGAGGCAAGGACTGCTGCAATGCTTGAAGAAAAGCTTTCAGAGCTCAAAGGTATCTTGAGTACATTCGAATAGATTATTACTATAGAGACTATCTAGCAAAAGATAGTCTTTTTTTTTAACATGAAGCAAATCATAAGGAGTAAGTATGAAAGTTCTATTATTTGGTGGTGCCGGTTATATTGGAACCCATGTCGCATTAGCATTCCATAAACGTGGTGATACGGTAGGTATCTATGATAACTTCTCATCAGGACTCAAAGAGAACATCATTCCTGGTTCTATAGTCTATGAGGGTGATATCCTCAATAAAGAGCAGCTCAAAGCAGCCCTTGCAGATGGTTGGGATGCGGTAGTACACCTCGCTGCCTTCAAAGCTGCCGGTGAATCGATGACAAGACCAGAAAAATACTCCCTGAACAATATTACCGGATCATTGAATCTCATCACTGAATGTGTTGAAGCGGGAGTGAAAGGGTTCGTACTCTCCTCCTCCGCTGCAGTCTATGGGGAGCCGACCTATCTTCCTATCGATGAAGAACACCCTAAGAATCCTGAGAACTACTATGGATATACCAAACTGGCTGTAGAGAGACATCTCGCATGGTTTGACAAGCTTAAAGATCTTCGCTATGCATCACTTCGATACTTCAATGCAGCTGGATATGATCCTAACGGTGAGATGACGGGACTTGAGAACAGCCCAGCAAACCTCATCCCTGTAGTCATGGAAGCAGCAGTCGGAAAAAGAGAATCTCTACAGATCTATGGTGATGACTATGAGACAAAAGATGGTACCGGAGTAAGAGACTATGTCCATGTGACGGACCTTGCAGATGGTCACATGAAGGCTGTAGATTATATTCTAGCTAATGATACGAGCATTACCATCAATCTTGGCTCAGAGAATGGCCTCAGCGTTCTAGAGATACTTCAAGAATCAAGGAAGGTATCAGGGAAGGAGATCCCAACAACATTCGTAGGTCGAAGAGCCGGTGACCCTGCAAAACTGGTAGCTACTTCAAAAAAAGCAAATGATATTCTTGGCTGGTATCCTAAATACAGCTCATTGGAATCGATCATCAAAACTACCTGGGATGTCTATAAGAAGAATTTCAATCTTTAAAAGATTTATCAGGTTTTTAGTCCTAAGTATTGACATATAAGTAGATTTTGGTTAAATTATTCCTCGTTCAGTAATGAACATTCCCCTGTAGCTCAGCTGGTAGAGCGGGTGACTGTTAATCACTAGGTCGGCGGTTCGAGTCCGTCCGGGGGAGCTTATAACTCTCTACAGAGTAAGTATTTAATTGAGGCACATAGAAAAATCTATGTGCCTTTTTTTATGTCTGGTACCATTTTGGTACCACTTTCGTTATACAGACAAGTACGTTGGACCAATAAGTCAAGACAGAAATGCTGAAAGAATAAGCTGATTCATCCTTTCATTTATACCTGTTTACTATAGAAATCCTCCCGATGAAATAGTTCTCCAAAAGTCTGACATCCTAACGATTGATAAGGTAGTTCATATTTATAGAAATCCATATATTTATCTGCATCCATATAAGTACCTGATGTGTCTCGTATCTTTTTACAGTTACTGCATATCGGACATACTGCTTCCAATGTTTTAATGAGCTGTTGTGCTGTTACTAACTCATTATATTGAGTTTCCAGTTGAGTATAAATATGATTGTATGTTAACTTTATTCTAAAAATTTGGGTGTAAAACACAGGACCGTATGGGCGGACAACAGGCCATAGGGCTTGTCGGTATGTATGTGAAAATATGAGAAAAATTATTCTTGCCATAGACGTATCGTAAGATATAGTAGTAATTTTTGGACATGAAAACCAATAACTTTCAAAAAATATGGGATGATCCCGCAAAAATCAAAAAACTGCAGTACCCTTAGATGATGATATAGCTGATCTTGTTTTTATGATGAATTTACATCATGAATTGAAAGATCCACTGATCCTGTTAGGAGAGGCAAAACGTCTGCTGAAACCTGATGGTAAAATATGTATTGTTGACAGAAAAAGAGGTGCCGCAGAAATTGGTCCAGGACCTGTAAGATATGAGACTGAGATTGTTGTGGTACAAGCGGAAAAATAAACCCGAAGCAGTATTAAATCCTGTCTCTAAATCTTAGAATCTCTTTCACATACCTGGCTAGTGTAACCTTTTAGAAAACTTTCACTATCATTCCCTCTTCGATTCATCTAGACTGAAGTCTTCTAAAAGGTTTTGTATTCTCCAGTAGTTATCCTTATGTATACTTCTCCCCCCCCCCCCGAAAACCGGAAGCGCCAAATCGTATGGGTTAAAAACTGATATGAATCTTTTTAGA
>CAZLZY010000132.1:4578-6725 GCA_964564075.1 uncultured Spirochaetales bacterium | reverse complement strand
TCCCAATATCATCATCATCTTTTCTATCACCTTAGCGAATCTATTACAGAAGAATGGTATGATACTTTTCTCTGTATTTGATTTTCCCATCACTCAAGGGGCTCTCGAGATTGGTTTGAAAAAATCTTTTACCCTTATTGGTCTGATGTATATATCACAATTCATGGTTTCCAATAGACCTAGGATACCTGGGAAGATAGGTTCTCTCATCTCATTACAGCTCTATTATTTTGAACGAATCATGGAGAATTGGGATATGAAGAGGATATCCAGCCTAGTTGAGCATTTCGATGAGATCCTGCTAGACCTAAAGCCACAGATAGCATTGGAAGAGTCATCTCTCAAGAGTAAGAACTCTCCCTGGCTTTGGGTCTATGTCCTTGTATGTTGGAGTAGTCTTGGGCTCAGTTTCCTGCTGTAATGATCGTATAGCTCTCATCGAGTAGCTCGAAAGGGATCGTATCATCTGAGATCCCAGATGTGAGGATGATCTCATTTTCTTCAGTTATGAAGATCGCTTCTACACCAGGATAAGAATCAATAAGTTGTAATCCCTTCTCGACTCCTGCTACGAATGCTGCAGTAGAGAGGGCATCTGCTATGAAAGAGTCATCAGCAATGATGCTGACACTCAGAAGAGACGATTCAACGGGATATCCCGTTCTTGTATCTATGATGTGATGATAACGCTTATTATCTTGAATGAAGAACCGTTCATACACCCCTGAAGTCACAACAGCTTTATCTTGTATAGATACGATACCTAGATATTCACCCCGATCAGATAATGGATCTTGTATCCCGATCCTGAAAGAAGAGCCATCAGGTTTCTTGCCTACGGTCAGGATATTCCCTCCGAGGTTGATGATCGCACTTTCGATCTTTGCTTCTGTAAGGATCGATCTGACCTCATCTGCAGCATAGCCTTTGGCTATAGCTCCAAGGTCTAGGGCCATCCCTTTGACAGGGAGATTCACGGTTTTATGATCCTCCTGAAGATCGATCCTAGAATAATCAACAAGAGCAAGAAGTCTATCGATCTCATCCTGTTCTGGGATCCTATGGCCATCCGTACCAATTCCCCAAGCATCTACAAGAGGACCAATGGTAGGATCAAAGAGTCCAGTACTCCTTCTAGCCACATCCAAGGCTTCAATCAGTACAAGATAGGTGTCATCACTTAACGTAATAATTTCACCACTACCTGAAGATTCATTGATCAAAGAGATCTCACTCATGGGTTTTGTCCGGCTCATCAGATCTTCGATCTGTTCTATCCTAGAGAAGCTTTTCGCGAATAGGTGTGTATGATCATCTTCATAGATCGTTATCCTACAAACAGTACCGAGTAAGAGTTTGCTCTCAGAGATAGGATCCAAGACTAGTTGATCCTTTTGAGTTGCTCTCCCTGTGCATGATGCAGTAAAAAGAGTTACAATTATTATCAGAAATAGAGAAAACTTTATCGACTTTGTTTTTTTCATACGATATACTCACCTTATAGTGATACATTATTACGATACTCTCAAGAAAAAAACAACTATGATATGAAATACTTAGGCTACTAAGTCGGGAGAATATATGGAAAAGAAAAGAATAGTCATTCTTGGTGGTGGTTATGCTGGAGTGCATGCTGCTAAGATCCTACATAAATCTTTGAAGAAGATCAAAGATCAGATTGAGATAACACTCATAGATAAGAATGGGTTTCATACCCTTATGACAGAACTCCATGAGGTCGCTGGGGCAAGAGTTGGAGAGAAATCAGTAAAAGTCTCCTATAAACGGATATTCGCTGGTAAAGATGTCAACGTGGTCAAAGATGAGATCGATCATATCGATTTCGAGAAACAGGAACTCTATTCCCCCACTGAAACCTATGGGTATGATCAACTTCTCATATCGACCGGAGCTGAGGCTTCTGATTTCAATATTCCCGGGGTTAAGGAGAATTCTTTCATGCTCTGGAGTCTAGATGATGCCATAGCGATCAGAGAACATGTGAGAGCGACTGTAGAAGCTGCCTCCGATGAGAAAGATGAAGTGTTGAGAAAGCAGTTGATGACTTTCGTAGTCGCTGGAGCTGGCTTTACCGGTGTAGAGATGGTCGGAGAACTCATGGAGTGGATACCGATCCTCTGTGCCGA
>CAZLZY010000132.1:0-4568 GCA_964564075.1 uncultured Spirochaetales bacterium | reverse complement strand
GCCGAATATGAAGTAGACCCTACCGAGATACGATTGATGAATATTGAAGGTTTGGGGAAGATCCTGAACGTCATCCCTGATAAGCCAAGAGATAAAGCTGCGGCCTATATGAAGAAGCATGGTATCGAGATCATGGTGAACTCATTGATCGTCAATGCTGATGAAGAAGGTTTTACTCTTAAGAATGGCGAGGTCATAAAGACTAAGACCCTTATATGGACCTGTGGAGTCAGAGGAAACAAATTCTGTGAGAACCTTGCGATAACGGATGGGAAAGTAGGGAGAAAGAAGGTCACAGACTATATGGGTTGCCCAGATCATGAGAATGTGTTCTTAGCCGGAGATGGCTGTTGGTATATAGAGAATGATTTCCCACTTCCTCAGATCGTTGAAGCTGCAGAACAGACAGCAGCTACTGCTGCAGTTGGGATGGCAGCGAACATCTGTAAAGAGCTTGGTTGTGAATATAAAGAGCCAAAACCTTTCAAATCAAGATTCCATGGTCATATGGTATCTATCGGTGGAAGGTATGGCGTTTCTCATAATATGAATGTCTCTATGTCCGGGATATTCTCACAAGGTATCAAACACGTAGTGAATGTTATCTACTTAAATAGTATTGCAGGACTCAATGGTTGGTGGACCTATCTGAAACATGAAGTCTTTGAGATGAAGAACAATCGTTCTTTCATCGGAGGCTTCGCTGCAAACAAGGTCCCCTCCTATTGGACGACCTTCTTGAGGTTATTCCTTGGAGCCATGTGGCTGATCGAAGGAGTCAAGAAGATCCTTGAGGGGTGGTTGACCGATACGACTGGATCCCATGTCTATTGGGGCTCTGTCTCAGATACCGTCTCAGCAGTGAATGGTGAGACCGTAGAGGGTGTAGTCGATACCGTAGCCGCAGCAAGCGGTGCTGTCGTTGAAGTTGTTGTTGATACAGTAGCTGCAGCAAGTGGTGCGGTTACAGATGTAGCTATGGAAGTAGCGACAGGGGCTGTGGCTGTGGTGCAGCAATTCGCACCTCCTCTCATCAGTGAACCGACTCTCATCTATACTTGGATCTCTGATACGTTCGTCTCTGCTGCTCCCTATTTCTTTCAGATACTCATCGCACTTGGGGAGGTCGCATTAGGTCTTAGTTTCATAGGAGGTCTTTTCACGTTCCTTGCAGCGGTAGCATCGATCGGTCTCTCGATCATGCTTATCATGGGTGCGATGGCAAGTAAGGAGATCCTCTGGTATATTGCGGTTGCTGTCGTGATGCTCGGTGGTGCAGGACGTTCCTTCGGATTAGATTATTGGGCTATGCCATGGTTCAAGAGATTATGGAACAAGACCCCATTGGCCAAGAAGACGTATCTCTATACTGGAGAGCCACAATACACGAAAAAACAGTTAGCACGAAGATCGCGTCTAATGAAGAGGTGATTGGATCAAATGATACCCTTTTGGAATGATGAACCTGCTCTGATGGACGAGCTCCATGAAGTGACTGAGCTCATCAAGCAGTTGGTAACTACTGCAAACCCCTATATACGCTCATATCTTATTGAGGTCGTGAGATCTCAAGGTAAGATGCTTAGACCTGCACTTGTCTTGATGAGTGCTCGGTTAGGAAAAGATGTCGATAGGGGTGATGCTATAAAGCAGGCGGCACTTATCGAGATGATTCATCTTGCATCTCTCGTTCATGATGATATCATCGATGGAGCTACGACTCGAAGAGGTCGCCCGACTCTCAATAGTCAGTTGGGATCGCGGAGGGCTGTGATAGCGGGTGATTATCTGCTAGCTCGAGCCCTGACGCTGATCACAGATACTGATCAGGAACTTGATCCTGCAGCTATATCTCATGCCCTAGGTAGATTATGTGATAGTGAGATCTCCCAAGACAGTGAAGAGTGGGATTTCTCTATCTCAAAGACTCATTATCTGAGGCGAATCGCTGGGAAGACTGCAACGTTATTTGCTTTGAGTGGGTATTCCGGTGCATTGAGAGGGAATTGTGATCCGTCAGTGATGAATCTTATGCATCAGATCGGGTACTCTATAGGCATGGCATTTCAGATCAAAGATGACATTCTTGATATCACAGGGTCGAAGAACGATCTTGGGAAAGCTATTGGTCTAGACATACGGTCCGGGATAGCCACATTGCCATTGATCTGTGCCTTAGAACAAGACACCGATGGTAAGATCCTAAAACTACTCAATAAGAATCATCATATAGGAAAATCCAAGCTAAAGAAGGTCCTTCGTTTTATCAAAGAATCTGGTGGTATAGATACCTCTGAACAGATTGCAAAGCAGTACTTTGATAAAGCATTTACTTCGATAGGGAAGATCGAGAATCGAGAAGTTCAAAAATCTTTACGTACGATGATCTCACGCCTTGATGCCCGTATTTCTTAAAAAACATTAGCTTTACCTTGTTATTCTCTGTTACTATATTCTAAGGGAATGAAGAATAAAAAGGAGACTGCGATGGAAAAACGTGCTGATATTGGATTGATTGGGTTGGCTGTGATGGGTCAGAATCTAGTACTGAACATGAATGATCATGGATATACGGTCGCAATCTATAATAGAACTACATCAAAAGTCGATGATTTCATGCAAACTGCAGCCGCAGGAAGAGATACGATCCTTCCTGCTCATAGTATCGAAGAGTTCATAGGATCACTTGAAAGACCGAGAAAAGTCATGCTCATGGTCAAAGCCGGTAACGTCGTAGATCTCTTCATCAATCAACTACTTCCACATCTTGAAACAGGGGACATCATCATTGATGGTGGGAACTCCCAGTTCAGTGATACGGATAGAAGGACGAAGGAGCTGAGAGAGAAAGGTATTCTTTTCATTGGCTCTGGTATCTCCGGTGGCGAAGAGGGAGCAAGAAGAGGCCCTTCGATCATGCCTGGTGGAAACCGTGATGCTTGGCCGCTAGTCAAAGATATCTTTCAGGGTATCGCAGCAAAGACAGATACGGGTGAGGCCTGTTGTGACTGGGTCGGGAATGATGGAGCCGGTCATTATGTGAAGATGGTTCACAATGGTATAGAATATGGTGATATCCAACTGATCGGAGAGGCCTATCAGCTACTTCATTC
The DNA here is from genome assembly GCA_964564075.1 of uncultured Spirochaetales bacterium. Lineage (GTDB taxonomy): Bacteria > Spirochaetota > Spirochaetia > CAKZLE01 > CAKZLE01 > CAKZLE01. Next base: position 1,455 of record CAZLZY010000132.1, on the reverse strand, counting down.
AGGACTCGGTCTAACCTATGAAGAGATGCATGACATCTTCTCACAATGGAACGAGGGTGAACTTGATAGTTATCTCATTGAGATAACACGAGACATCCTTGCTTTCAAAGACAGTGATGGATCCCCTCTTGTCGAGAAGATCCTTGATACCGCAGGTCAGAAGGGTACGGGTAAATGGACTGGGATCAGTTCCTTAGAACTTGGTGTCCCTGTCTCCCTTATCTCAGAGGCGGTATATGCACGATGTCTTTCAGCCATGAAAGAGGAACGAGTCGAAGCGTCAATTCTATATGGGGAGAATGATGAGAAGGTTCCACTCCCTGTAGGTATGAGTAGAGAATCTCTGATCGAAGATATAAGAGAGGCTCTCCTTGCCTCGAAGATCATATCATATGCTCAAGGCTACATGCTCATGAGAGAGGCTGCAGAACAGAACGAATGGGATCTGAACTATGGTGGGATAGCCCTGATGTGGAGAGAAGGCTGTATCATACGGAGCGCCTTCCTTGAACATATCAGAGATGCCTATGCTAACGATCCTGATCTGAAGAGTCTGCTACTTGATCCATATTTCAAGGATATGCTTCAAAGATCAGAAGCTGCCTGGAGAAGAGTCGCTATCTATGCGATAGGGGTAGGGATCCCGATCCCAGCTATCTCATCAGCATTGATGTTCTTTGATGGATATAAGACCGCACGATCACCTGCAAATCTACTTCAAGCTCAAAGAGACTATTTTGGTGCTCATACGTATGAGCGAGTAGATGGTAAACGAGGAGAATTCCACCATACGAATTGGACTGGAACAGGGGGAGATGTCTCTTCTAGTACCTATGATGTCTAAAAAAAGAGGGATATAACAACCGATGTTGTCATATCCCTTTTGCTTAGCCTTATTGGCAGTCAGAGTACCAAAGACAGTCTTTAAGACCGCAATTGATTAAGCCACTGTCGAAACATGTAGCATTCCCTTCTGCTTCCTGAATTGCACGGATCAGTTCCGTTTTTCTCTTCTTACCTACCGGCACGTTAAGTGCTTTTGCCATTTCTTTGATCTCTTTTACTAACATGTATGAATCTTAGAGAAAAGCGGTTATTGTGTCAACAATACCGCTTGTTCTAAGATGAGAAATGTTCGAAAACGTTAATTGACTGCGCTATCAAGGATTTTTTCTGAGTTGTAGAGCTTAGAGGTTGCTATGATGAGTAGAGAAATCACCACTGAAAGAGAGGTCACTGTCAAGAGTAGTTGAAGCATGGTAGAGTTTCCAAGTATCGCTCCTTTCATCAGAATGATGGAGTTGAGAAAGGGGATCAGGAATAATAACGGTTTAGATGATGGGTCCAAACTCATGGTAAGGACTCCAAGTAAGACCACGAGTATATATATAGGCATCACATAGCTAGTAGCCTCTTTTGAGGTCTTTGCAAGGGATCCCAACAAAACGATAATTG
>CAZLZY010000131.1:0-6797 GCA_964564075.1 uncultured Spirochaetales bacterium | reverse complement strand
AGAAACACAATAATCATACATTCTCTATATAACTCATATCCTATATACATGTTTGTCCTCATATAACATAAAGGGTGTATTATTTCTGTTGCTCTGTAGGTATGGATCAGCATCATATAAAATAGTGGGGTATTCCTCTTGGTGGGTTGAGATGAAACTTATTATTATTGTATCGTTCATGAATCATGAACGATGTTTAGAAAGTGCTAGTATGTATATATAGTAAACAGTACAGATTCCCGACCATAAGTAGTCGGGGACCTGTACTGTTTATAGATTGAGCCGAAGGTTTCCTTTCTGTTCTATCAGCGAAATTAGAAACTATTTGTCCAGGATGAATGCAGCTCCCGAATCAGTCGCTGTCGAATCATCATCACGTGCACCGAGGATCAGAGCATCATGTGTCAATGCAACAGCGTAACCTATTTTATCACCAAACTGCTCACCTGCTGGTGCCAGTTTTCTCTGTTCTGTCCAGGTTGTACCGCTTCGTTTGAAAAGGTATGCACATCCAGAGTTCACTACATTGCCATCTCCTATGGGACTTCCAATGAGGGCCGTATCACCAAGGATATCGATAGAGTATCCGAACTCATCATAGTCATTCCCATCACTAGCTGTGAGTTTTTGCTCCAGACTCCAAGTGTCAGTTGCTGCATTTATTCCATTGCTTCGAGTGAAGACATAGACACTGCCTTCAGAGTTTCCAGAAATATCCTCATGATAGGCACTAATCAGGGCAGTATCTAATGAGATGGCTACTGAGATATCTGACTCAGTAGAGCTGCCGATTAGTCTGTTTTGTTGAACCCAGTCTGTTCCATCTCGCCTGAATATAATAGCGTGGGCAGGCCCAGATGAAAAACCACCATCATCGCCGATGATCACCGTATCCTCTGATATATCAACATCAACACCAAAGGTAACACTTTTGGTAGCGTCATTATCAATCAACTTTGCATCCTCACTCCAAGAACCCTCTTCTCGAGAGAAGATATAGGCACACCCTACTGTTCTAGACTCACTCACATATCCACTAGCTCCAATAATAACATTATCACCTTCTATTGCTACAGAACTTCCAAAATAAGCGCTAAAGGCTGCATCAGAGGCCGTTAACCTATCCTGTTTTATCCACGTGGAGCCGTCGCTGTCTCGGGTAAAGATATACGCACTACCCGAATTGGTAGTTCCTAGATCATCATCTTGATATGCTCCGATAATGACTGTATCTCCTGAAATGTCAACAGAATGCCCGAACATGTCTCCAGATGTAGGAACATCAGCTTCAAGTTTAGCCTGCTGAGTCCATGTGGAGCCCGCCCTGATGAAAATATAGGCATTACCTACCAAGGTTGAGGAACTTGAAGGAGAATGTTGATCTCCGACAACGGCCGTGTCTCCTGAGATTGCAACGTCAAATCCGAACCAGTCAGAATCTGTATTATCATCAGTTATGATCTTGATAAAATTAGGTGTCCATTTAGCATAGAGAGTCATATCAGCTACAGCCCTAGATTGGGAGAAGTCCCAAGCTTGGGTCAGGGAACTATCAGAGCACCAGCTTTCTAAGAGGTATCCACGTTTTATCGGATCCGTGGGGTCTGTAACCGTGGCAGACACTTGCTGCTGTGTGACATCAGATCCACCGCTACTATCGAAAGTGATAGTCCATGTCTGTCCAGGTTCCGGGCAACTGGTCATGCTGAGACTGATAATAAAAATTATCATGATCGATAACACTAGTGACTTACGACTTGTATACTTTAGATTTCTCATTCAACCTTCCTTTGCATCTCGGTATCATCTGATAACAGGCATATCCACGATGCTATTTACTTGGGAACTTACATGTTGTATATCCTATTAAATGAATACTCAGTAATACAAAAAAACTGTAAGCCTAGAACCACACACAATAGAAGCATAAAAAAAATATATTTTCAAATTACTTAGGTTATTATAGAGTCTAACACTATATAATAACCTAAGTAATTTATGCCTATTTGCCTCATGTTTATAGTAATAGGGATAGTTATTACATTATCTAGGAAATAGATTCTTCGCTAGAACGAATACTATGGTAAGTATCACGCTCTTGATACGAGTGTTTTGGATGATTAATTACGGTGTCGAAAATGAGAAAAGAATCATAAATCAGCATAAATACTCTTGTCAAAAAAACATTTCACTATTATTATGAAACCTATAAGAAAGTAAAAAGAAAGTAAAAAGAAAGTTTTAGAAAAGGTAATGTGATGAATGGTTTGAGTAAACGAGAAGATTTCATTCTTGATCAGATGAGAGATGGCGAAGATATATCAGTTTCACAGCTAAGTAAGTCTTTAAGTGTATCTGTCGTTACTATTCGTACTGATCTGAAGTCTTTGGAAGAGAAGGGTTTGATCATTCGAACTCATGGAGGGGCAGTGCCAGCTTTCCATCCAGATCTTCTCGAGAGAAAGAATAGCCGCAATGCAGAAAAGGAACGTATAGCCAAAGCTGCTGCTGCTCTTGTGAAAGACGGAGACCGGATCATGATCACAAATGGAACTACCTCTGCATTAGTTGGCAGATATCTGCTGGGACGACGCGATGTGCAGGTAGTGACGAACTCTACCCTTCTTCTCCCTTATGCCCGAATCAATCCAAACATGAGTATCACCTTTGTCGGTGGTGAATTCAGACCTTCTGCGGAGGCTTTAGTCGGCCCGGAAGCTATTCATCGAATCGATCAGTTCCATGTCTCTATGACCATAACGGGGACGGATGGTTTTACCATAGAGCATGGACTTACTACTCACCTCGTTGAGAGTGCAGAGATCGTAAGAAAGATGTGTGAACACTCTGATACGAGTGTACTCGTTGTGGATTCAAGTAAGTTCGGAAATAAGGGTTTTGTAAAGATTCTTCCTTTGGAAGATATAGATATTCTCATAACAGATACTGGATTAGATGAGGAAACAGCAAAGAGCATCGAAGATGCTGGTGTTGAAGTCCACAGAGTCTAAACAGCAAAGATACCGTATAAGGAGATATAAGTATGGCAGCAACCATTCTCATGCCGAAACAGGGGAATTCAGTAGAATCCTGCATAATTCTCGAATGGAAGAAATCTGAAGGAGAGACGATCTCCGAAGGTGAAGTGCTTTGTGAGGTCGAGACCGATAAAGCGACCATTGAAATAGAAGCAACAGCCGAAGGAACGATCTTGAAACTTCTCTATGGAGTAGATGATGACGTACTCGTTCAGGTCCCAATAGCAATAGTGGGAACACCAGGAGAGGATATTTCTGATCTTTTATCAGAAAGCGGAGATTCTGAAAGCAAAGAGACGACTGAAGAAGCTGCGGTAACCCCCGAAGTAGAAGAAGTTGAAGAGAAGAAAGTCGAAGACTCTCCTGTAGTAGTATCTACCGGAACAAGTTTTGCATCTCCAAGAGCCCGTATGGCAGCAGCAAAGAAGGGTTTGGACCCTACTGCAATTGAAGGTACTGGTCCTAAAGGTCGAGTGGTAGAACGTGATGTGGAGCATGCAACAGCACAGATGCAGCCACTCTCACCAGCGGCCAAAGAGAGACTCTTATCAGAAGATCTCAGTGCTCCGGCTAACGGATCAGGAGTCGGTGGAAGGATCCTTTCCTCAGATCTGATCGCAGGAGATGCTCAGCAGTTGAGTTCAGCACAGATAGCAGATGTTGCAGCCGTGACTGCGTTCCCAGGACCTACCAACGAGATCAAAGTTCGAGGAGTGCGAAAGATCACTGCATCTAGAATGCATGAATCAATCAGTACCACAGCACAGCTCACCCTCAACACCTCAGCAGATGCAAGAAATCTTTTAGCTCTGAGAAAGAGATTCAAAGGCTCAGATCCTGAAAAGGGATTAAACCGGATCACTATCAATGATCTCGTTCTTTATGCGGTAGCAAAGACTCTTAAGAGTCATCCAAAAGTGAATACACACTTCCTAGGCTCTACGATTAAACAGTTCACACATGTACATCTCGGATGTGCTGTAGATACACCGAAAGGACTCATGGTACCAGTCATCAAATATGCTGATCTTATGAGTATGAAGACCTTGAGTGATACAGCGAAACAGCTATTCGGAGATTGTATCGAAGGGAAAGCAACACCTGAATCATTGTCAGGGGGAACCTTCACGATAACCAACCTTGGTGGAATGGGAATAGAGAGTTTTACACCGGTATTGAATGCGCCTGAGACAGGGATTCTCGGGGTGAACAATATTCAGCTGAAACCAGTTCAGGTCGCTGATGCAGTAGAGTTCGTTCCTCATATCGGATTATCTCTGACATTCGATCATCAGGCATTCGATGGTGCAGATGCTGCACGATTCTTACAGACATTAACAGACAATATCAAGAATATTGATCTGCTCATGGCTCAGTAGATAGGGAGATATAGATATGGGAACATATGATCTGATCGTTGTCGGTGCCGGTCCCGGAGGGTACGTTGCAGCAGAACGTGCTGGCGAGATGGGGAAGAAGGTACTGATCATTGAGAAAGCCCACATGGGTGGAGTTTGTACTAACTGGGGATGTATCCCTACGAAGTCCTTACTGAATTCAGCAAAGCTCTACCACTATGCACAGGAAAGTGCGAAGTTCGGTGTTCATTGCAGTGATGTGAGTTTTAACTTGTCAGAGGCGATGGCATGGAAACAGGAAGTCATCGAGACCCTGAGAGCTGGGATACAGTTCCTGATGAAGAAGAACAAGGTTGATGTCGTTCTGGGTGAAGCTAAGTTCATCAGTAGAGATTCTGTTGAAGTAGACGGTAGCAGCTATACCGGAAAGAATATCATGATAGCAACAGGTTCATCACCCTTCGTACCTCCGATCCCCGGAGCTAAGAATGATATCGTGATGACCAGTAAAGATATCCTATCTATCGATCACGTACCTGAGAAATTAGTAGTGATCGGTGGTGGGGTCATCGGAGTAGAGTTCAGTTCACTCTTCAGTAATATCGGAAGTAAGGTCACTGTCATCGAGATGATGCCAGAGATCCTTCCTATGATGGACGTGGAGTTCGCTAAACTGATGCGACGTGAGATGAAACCGGTCAAGTTCAAGACTGGTTGTAAAGTAGAAGAGGTACTCACAGGTGGTGTTGTCTATACCGATGCAAAAGGTATTAGACAGACCGTCGATGCTGATGTAGTACTCATGAGTGTCGGTCGAAGACCGAATACGGCAGGTCTCGAGAGCTTAGGGCTCGATATAACACGTGGTGGAGTAGTCGTTGATGAGAAGATGCGAACTAACCTTCCAGGTGTCTATGCAGTCGGAGATGTGAATGGTAGATCCCTACTAGCACATTCTGCTTCGAGAATGGCCGAGGTCGCAGTTCATACGATGTTCGGGAAAGAGGATACCATGAGATACAACGCGATCCCATGGGCCGTCTACACATTGCCAGAAGCGGCAGGTTGTGGAATCACAGAACAGGAAGCAAAAGAGAAAGGTATCAACGTGAAGTGTGCTTCAGCACAGATGAGATCTAATGGCCGATTCTTAGCTGAACATGGTAAACGAGCTGGTGGCCTTTGTAAGGTAGTAGCTGATGCTGATACCAATGTGATCCTTGGGATCCATCTTCTTGGAGCAGTGAGTAGTGAGATGATCCACAGTGCAGCTGTGATCATTGAGGCTGAACTAAGAGTCCAGGATGTGAAAGAGATCGTATTCCCTCACCCGAGTGTGTCGGAAATCATAAAAGACGTATGCTTTACCCTGTAAGTGGTGAAGATCAAAAATATAAGAGATTAGGAGAACAAGATGCCTAGAAATCTAGTAATGGATCCAATTGCAGTAAGAAAGAAAGAGATGGTTAAGATTAAGTCGATACCAGTAAACCAATATACTTCAAATATCAAAGAAGAAGAGAAGAAATATGGGAAAGAGGGGCTTAAAAGAGCCTATCTCGATATGCTGCTTATCAGAGAGTTCGAGACCATGCTTGACCAGATCAAGAGAGAGGGATCCTATGAAGGGATGGATTATAACCATAGAGGACCTGCACACCTTTCAGCTGGACAGGAATCTGCTGCAGTAGGACAGTGTATGAACCTTCAGCCAGAAGACTTCATCTTCGGATCACACCGTTCCCATGGTGAGATCCTGGCAAAGTGTTTTTCAGCTGTTCATAAGATGGATGATAAGAACCTTCAACTAGTCATGGAAGATTTCATGGGTGGAGATGTTCTTTCTGTAGTGGAGAAGAACTTCAAGGGAGAGACAATAAAAGACCTAGCAGAGAACTTCGTTCTCTATGGGGCTCTTGCAGAGATCTTTGCTCGAAAGACTGGGTTCAATAGAGGACTTGGTGGATCGATGCATACGTTCTTCGCTCCCTTCGGTTCTATGCCGAACAATGCCATAGTCGGCGGGTCAGGTGACATCGCTGTCGGAGCTGCCCTCTATAAGAAGATAAATAGAAAACCAGGAGTCGTCATTGCGAATATCGGGGATGCAGCAATGGCTTGTGGTCCTGTCTGGGAAGGTCTGATGCTAGCAGCAATGGATCAGTACAATACCCTTTGGGGTGATATGGCTGGTGCTCCACCCTACATGCTCAATATATTCAACAACTTCTACGGAATGGGTGGACAGACTGCTGGTGAGACTATGGGTTATGGGATGCCTGCAAGAGTCGGTTATGGTGTGAATGCTGATGGTATGCATGCTGAACGAGTCGATGGCTTCAATCCTTTGGCTGTAGCAGATGCAATAGAAAGAAAACGAGGGCTCCATATCGAAGGTAGA
>CAZLZY010000130.1:0-6815 GCA_964564075.1 uncultured Spirochaetales bacterium | reverse complement strand
TCATTAAAGTCATTGATAATGGTAGAGGTATCCCAGTCGATATTCATCCAATAGAGAATGTCAGTGCACTTGAGATCGTTATGACGAAGCTGCATGCCGGTGGTAAGTTCGATAAGAACAGCTATAAAGTATCAGGTGGTCTCCACGGTGTCGGTGTATCAGTAGTAAATGCCCTTTCAGAGTGGTGTGAAATTTATGTATATCGAGATGCTACAGTATATTTCCAAAGATATCAGCGAGGTATCCCAGATAACCCTGTTGATGCGATTGGAGAGACTCAAAAGAAAGGTACTCAGGTACGTTTTAAGGCTGATTCTCAAATCTTTGAGGAGATTGAGTTTAGTTTTGATATTCTAGCTAACAGATTAAGAGAGTTGGCATTCCTGAATAAAGGGCTCAAGATAGTCATAATAGATCAGAGGCTTGCAGTAGAGAAAACTAAAGAATTCAAGTTTGAGGGAGGAGTAAAATCCTTTGTTGAATACTTGAACAAAACAAAAAGACCTCTTCATCCTGAACCAGTCTATTTCGAAGCATCTAAAGATAGTGTAGAGATTGAGATCGCCCTTCAATATAATGATGGATATTCTGAGAATATCTTCTCATTTGTGAATAATATCAATACTCGAGAGGGTGGTACTCACCTTATTGGCTTCAAAGCTGCATTGACTCGAGTTATCAATGAGTATCTCAAGAAATCAAAACATGCGAAAAAGATCGATTACTCTTTTTCAGGTGATGATGTAAGAGAAGGTATTACCGCTGTTATCTCAGCAAAGGTGCAAAACCCACAGTTTGAAGGTCAGACAAAGACAAAGCTGGGTAACTCAGAGGTGAAGGGGATCGTAGAGTCTTTAGTGAATAAGAAACTGTCAGATTTCTTTGATGAATTCCCAGAGGTCATTGGACTTATCCTTGATAAAGCTGTATTAGCTGCAAAAGCACGTATCGCTGCAAGAAAAGCAAGAGATATGACAAGAAGAAAGTCCTTCTTAGAAGGTGCTGGCTTGCCAGGAAAACTTGCAGATTGTAGCGAGAAGGATCCTGCAAAATGTGAAGTATATATAGTTGAGGGAGACAGTGCCGGCGGTTCTGCAAAACAGGGAAGAAACAGAGAGTTTCAAGCTATTCTCCCGTTGTGGGGTAAGATGCTCAATGTCGAGAAAGCTCGTGCTGAACGGGTATTATCTAACGAAAAACTGGTGCCTATCATAACTACTATCGGTGCGAGTGCCGGTAAAGAATTCGATGCATCAAAAGTTAGGTATCATAAGATCATCATCATGGCCGATGCGGATGTTGATGGTTCTCATATCAGAACATTGTTATTGACCTTCTTCTTCAGATATATGCCTGAACTGATCACTTCTGGTTATGTGTATCTTGCAATGCCTCCACTGTATAAGATCACTTATGGTAAGAAGATCCAGTATGCTTTCGATGAGAAAGAAAGAAAGGAGATCATTCAGGATCTAGGTGTAGCTGATAATGATTCAAAAATCGGAATACAGCGATATAAGGGTCTTGGTGAGATGAATCCTAGTCAGTTATGGGAGACAACCATGAATCCAGAGACAAGAAGTGTGAAACAGGTGAAGATGGACGATATCGTTGAAGCAGACACCATGTTCTCTATGTTGATGGGCGAGGAAGTAGAACCTCGACGAAAATTCATAGAAGACAATGCACTGTTAGTCTCAAATCTCGATGTATAATCTAGTAAAAGGGTAACTATTTAATGGATAACGAAATAAAACAAAAAATCATACCAATAGCTATTGAAGATGAAATGAAGGAATCGTATTTGAACTATGCGATGTCCGTTATTGTGAGTAGAGCTTTGCCGGATGTCAGAGATGGCTTGAAGCCGGTACATAGACGAATACTCTATTCGATGCAGGAGATGGGCCTGCGACACGATAAAGCATTCAAGAAATGTGGTCGTATCGTAGGTGATGTATTAGGTAAATATCACCCGCATGGTGATCAGGCGATCTATGATTCTCTCGTACGATTAGCACAGGACTTCTCTATGAGATATCCTGTAGTTCGACCTCAGGGGAACTTCGGATCTGTTGATGGGGATCCACCAGCAGCGATGAGATATACTGAAGCTAAAATGAATCGTATAACTGAAGAAATGCTGAGAGATATAAATAAAGATACGATTGATTATGGCCCCAACTATGATGATTCACTTGATGAACCACTAGTATTACCAGCAGGGATCCCATACTTGTTAGTCAATGGTGGTAGTGGGATCGCTGTCGGTATGGCGACGAATATGGCACCTCATAATCTTATCGAATCTTGTAATGCAGTATCAGCATATATAGAGAATCCAGATATCACATTCGATGAATTGACGACTATCGTCAAAGGTCCTGATTTTCCTACTCAGGGTATTATTCATGGTAGACGAGGAATACTCAATGCCTATAGAACTGGTAAGGGAAAAGTCGTTGTTCGTGGAAGATATCATCTTGATACAGTAAAATCAGGTAGAGATGCGATCATTATCACTGAACTTCCATACCAGGTGAATAAAGCAAATCTTCTTATAAAGATCGCTAATCTGGTTCGTGATAAACGAGTCGAAGGTATTGCTGATATAAGAGATGAATCAGACCGAGATGGAATGAGAGTCGTGATCGAGTTGAAACGAACAGCTGTTCCGAAAATTCTTCTTAATCAGTTATTCCTGCATACTCAGTTGCAGTCAAATTTCAATATAAACAATCTGGCTCTTGTAGATGGTAAGCCAAAGCTTCTTTCTCTTAAAGAGATGCTCCATTACTATGTTGAACATAGAAAAGAAGTGGTTACCAGACGTACTCAATTTGATCTGAAAAAAGCTGAAGAACGTGCTCATATCTTAGAAGGTCTGCGAATAGCTTTGGATAACATTGATGAAGTCATAAAGATCATCAAAGAATCTAAGAATGTAGAAGATGCTAAGTTGAACCTCATGCAGAGATTTGGTCTTTCCGAGATCCAGTCGAAAGCGATCCTCGAAATGAGATTGCAGAAACTGACAAGTCTTGAGACCCGAAAGATCGTTGATGAACTAGAAGAATTACGAATCAAGATAGAGTATTTTACAGATCTTTTAAGTAGTGATGTAAAGATCCTTGCTGTAGTTAATAAAGAGATAAAAGAAGTCTCTGAGAAATATGGCGATGAGAGAAGAACAGAGATCATCCAAGAAGAGATCGGTGAGATGAACATGGAAGATCTCATTAAAGAAGAGAACGTGGTTGTTGTAGTCTCCAATAAAGGATTCATCAAACGTGTGCCTTCTGCTGCTTATAGAAGTCAAGGACGAGGTGGTAAAGGATCCAAAGCTGCGAAGCTAAGAGATACTGATTTTGTAGAACACCTGTTCATCACTTCAACACATGATCACATCATGTTCGTAACGACTTCTGGTAAGGGATACTGGATCAAGACGTATGAGATACCTGAAGGAACTAGAACATCAAAGGGTTCTCATTTAAAAGCGATCTTAGCGATCTCTCCAGATGAAGATGTTACGGCTATCGTAGCCTTTAGAGATTTCGAAGAAGGAACCTATGTCTTCATGGGTACCCGAAGAGGTGTCGTTAAAAAAGTAGAGCTTCCACTATTCAAGAATGCAAAGACTCGAGGTATAGCTGCAATCAACTTAGATGAAGGAGATACGTTAGTCAGTGCCTTACTTACTAATGGAGAAAATGAAGTCATGCTGATCTCTCGTCTGGGTCTTGGTTTGAGATTTGAGGAGAAGATGGTAAGAGCTATGGGTAGAGCAACACGAGGTGTGACTGGAATCAAACTTTCACCACGGGATGAAGTTGCGAGTATCCTCTTAGTTGATCATGAGGAACAGATCATGGTCCTCACTCAGAATGGATATGGTAAGAGAGTTGAATTTGACAGCTTCTCACCACACGCAAGAGCGACAAAGGGACAAATCTGTTACAAACTATTTGATAAGACTGGTGAGATAGCCGGAGCCTTGAGTGTTAATGATGCTCATGATTTCATGTGTGTTACTATCATGGGTCAGTCGGTCAGAGTTGATTCTTCAACTATACCTGTTCAAGGAAGAAATACTGGTGGTGTTATAATCGCTAATATCAAGAAGCCAGACAGGATCGTTTCTGTTGCACGAACTGAACAGGAAGAGGATGTTGAAGAGATTGAATAATGTTTCACGTGAAACATTTCATATGATCCAATAAAAAGAGGTTGTTCTATAAGGGAACAACCTCTTTTGTTTCACGTGAAACAATGTGAATTAGTTTTCTGAAACTACAGTTAATGTAGGTGCTACTTTCTCTCGTAAATATCTTTCAACACCCTGTTTGAGAGTCATCTGTGACATGGGGCATCCTGCACAAGCGCCAACGAGTCTTACATTAACAGTATCTCCAACAAGACTGATGAATTCGATATCTCCGCCATCATTTTGTAATGATGGTCTAATGTCATTAATTGCATTTTTTACCTGTTCTTCCATATTCAACTCCTTGTCTTTGAAAAATACATGAAGAATTGATAATCGTCAAGAATAATATACTGACATCTGAATCTATTTGGATTATACTATTTCTCATGATAGCTAAAAAAATCGTATTCGCAAATCAAAAGGGTGGTGTAGGCAAAACTACAACGGCTGTAAATGTAGGAGCATATCTTGCAGAAGCTGGCAAGAAAGTACTATTGATTGATTTCGATCCTCAGGGAAACCTGTCAAGTTCTGTCAGTGCAGATGATTCACTGCCAGGAATATATGAAGTTATCAGTGAGAAGGCCACATTATATGAGGCTGTACAAAGCACCCCAGTAGAGAACCTGTTCATAGTTGGTTCAGATATAAATCTCACTGGTGCAAGTATAGAGTTAGCTAAACTTGAGAAGAATCAATTTATTCTTAAAGAGCATCTAGATAGGGCTGTTCATGAATGGGATTTCATTCTTATTGATTGTCCGCCATCTTTAGGGCTCTTGACTTTGAATGGACTTGTAGCTTCAGATTATGTATTGGTACCACTTCAATGTGAATATTTTGCACTTGAAGGATTGTCTATGTTACTAAGAACGATACATACGATACAGAAAGGTTTGAATACTGAGTTAGAATTATTAGGTATTGCTTTTACTATGTTTGATTCTAGAACAAGATTGGCTAATGAAGTAGTAAAAGATGTAACTGCATATTTCAAGGGAAAGACCTTCAGAAGTAAGATACCGAGAAATGTTCGTCTTTCCGAAGCTCCTTCACATGGATTACCGATCATTAAGTATGATCCTAAGTGTGCCGGGGCTAAAGCTTATAAAAAACTAGCAAAAGAGGTGATAGAACGTGTCTAAGCATGGTTTAGGAAAAGGAATTAACTCACTGATCGGTGATTATACATTTGATGATATTATTGAGAAGAGTGTTACTAAGATAGGTGAAATGGTTGAGATGGTTGCATTGACTGAGATCAAAACAGATACAAGCCAGCCAAGGAACAATTTTGATCCTGAAAGTATGAGTGAATTGGCAGCATCAATTAAAGAACAGGGCATCATACAACCTATAATAGTTGAAAAACGTAATAATGGTTATTATATTGTAGCTGGTGAAAGAAGATTTAGAGCATCGAAGATTGCCGGACTAGATAAGATACCTGTGATCGTGAAATCTTTCACAGTGGGACAACGGCTTGAAGTAGCTTTGATTGAGAATATCCAAAGGGAGAATCTTAATGCGATCGAAGAGGCAAAGGCATTCAAGTTCCTTATGGATCGTTCTAACCTTAGCCAGGAAGAACTTGCAAAAAGAGTCGGTAAGAAAAGATCGACTATAGCGAATAGTGTTCGATTGTTGAAGTTGCCAAAACAGGTACAGAATGCATTGATCAGTAAGACTATAACGGCAGGTCATGCAAGAGCTATCATGTCAGTGGTTAATCCTGCTGAGCAGACTATATTGCTCAATAAGATCATAACTGATCATCTATCGGTAAGACAATCTGAGGATCTTGCTCAAGAGTTTAACAATGGGGCAAGAGCTAGAAATACCAAAAAGAAGAAGAAGATCATTCAAAGACCTATTGAGATCACATCAGTTGAAGAGAAGTTTGTAGAAGTATGTGGTTCTAAAGTAAAGATAAAAGGGACTTTGCAAAAAGGTTCTTTAGAGATATCTTATTATTCAACAGATGATCTTGAACGTATCTATTCTTTGATATCAAAGAAGACAGATTTATATAAATAGGAAGAAGGAAAGAAATATGGAAAATTTACCAGATGGGATTTATGCACAGATATTTATAGAGAAAGGGGAGATATTATTATCTTTAACTTATAAGAAGACGCCGATGACAGTAACGAACTTCATTGGATTGGTTGAAGGATCTTTGAATCATGATAATCCAGAAGAACCCTTCTATGATGGTTTGAATTTTCATAGAGTCATAGCAGATTTTATGGTTCAAGGAGGATGTCCTAATGGAACTGGTGCCGGTGGACCAGGATACTCTTTCCCAGATGAATTTGATGATTCACTGAAACATGTTGGTCCTGGGACTCTATCCATGGCAAACAGTGGGCCTAATACTAATGGAAGCCAATTCTTTATTACTCACGCCGCAACACCCTGGTTAAATAATAAACATACCGTCTTTGGAACTGTTCTTGAGGGGATGGATATTGTAAATGCTGTTGAACAAGGTGATAGGATCAATAAGATCGAGATCATCAGAAAAGGGACTGAAGCAGAAGCTTTTAAAGTAGATCAGGAGATCTTTACAAAAAGAGTATCTGAATCAATGACGGTAGAAAAA